>DOKO01000134.1:0-2838 GCA_003510825.1 Stenotrophomonas sp. | reverse complement strand
TAGGTGTCAACCTTGGTTGACCCGCCTTTGAAGCGGCAACCATTGCCTCAGCGCTTCGCAGGGGCCGAATCGGGTATCTCATCGCACGACTGCAGTCGCATGCCTTCCTTTAGATACCGGTACCTGTCGTCGTCGTACGCAATCTCCCAGCCAAGTAGTCCTTCGGGCTGTGCCACGTAGAACGTCAACGTCTTTCCAGCTTGTTGGGATCTGACCACATAGGCAGAGGCGTTCTCAGCGCCTGCCGAGAGTCTGCACTGTCCCGCCACCATGAATTCAACGCCATCGCTTTCCCAGTGCTGCGCAGGTGTTGTGGGCATGTAGAAATTGAAATAGACGGAATTCACGCACATGCGGCCTGGTGGATTGTCACCACAGTTCGACAGAGCGTTCCGTTCCCCTAGAACTCTCATGGTTCTCCCCGGGTAATTGATGAACGAATTCATTCCATCTTGATTATCAATGCCGTCCCTGAAATAGACATCTCCATGGATGTTCCCGGCAATTGCGCTACATGAAAACTGCGCAAAAATAATGGTCGCCAAATACGTTGCTTGCCACGTACGCATCCTATGGACCCCTTTCGATAGGAGACAGCATTTTTCAGGCGAAATCGTTGGCAATTGATCTACGCTGTTCCGGAATAAAGCACGTCCCCATCTCTGGCCGCAACCACGACGATCCGGCCGCCGCGCTTGCGCCCAGCGCGAACTGTTGTTGACGGCCGAACAGCGCCGTCGAAACGCGGGGCCAGGAACAGCAGAGCGGGCGCGTCCGCAGCAGCAATGCAATGGCGGAGTATTGGAGAGCCGCCGGGCCATGCCCGGCGCCCTCCCCATCGGTCAGGCCGACAGTTCCAGCAGCAGCTTGTTCAGGCGTGCCACGTAGGCGCCCGGATCCTTCAGGCTGTCACCGGCGGCCAGCGCGGCCTGGTCGAACAGGACCCGGCCCAGATCGTCGAAGCGCGCGCCATCGGCTTCGGCGTCGAGCTTGGCGATCAGCGGGTGGCCCGGGTTGATCTCCAGCACCGGCTTGCTGTCCGGCACCTTCTGCCCGCTGGCTTCCAGGATCTGGCGCATCTGCAGGCCCAGGTCCTGTTCGCCGATGGCCAGCACCGCCGGTGAATCGGTCAGGCGGTGCGAGACGCGCACTTCGGCCACGTCATCGCCCAGCACCGACTTCAGGCGCTCGACCAGGCCCTGCTTGTCCTTCGCCGCCGCTTCCTGTTCCTGCTTGTCGGCTTCGCTTTCCAGCGCGCCCAGGTCGAGGTCGCCGCGGGCGATGTCGACAAAGCCCTTGCCGTCGAAATCGGTCAGGTAGCCCATCAGCCACTCGTCGATGCGGTCGGTCAGCAGCAGCACTTCCACGCCCTTCTTGCGGAACACTTCCAGGTGCGGGCTGTTGCGCACCTGGCTGTAGCTCTCGCCGGTCAGGTAATAGATCTTGTCCTGGCCCTCGGCCATGCGGCCGATGTAATCGGCCAGCGACACGGTCTGTGCATCGGCCTCGCCACGGGTGGAGGCGAAGCGCAGCAGGCCGGCCACCTTCTCGCGGTTGTTGTAGTCCTCGGCCGGGCCTTCCTTCAGCACCTGGCCGAATTCCTTCCAGAACGTGGCGTACTGCTCCGGCTTGTCGGCGGCCAGCTTTTCCAGCATGTCCAGCGAGCGCTTGGTCAGCGCGGCCTTCATCGAGTCGATGACCGGGCCGGACTGCAGGATCTCGCGCGAGACGTTCAGCGACAGGTCGTTGGAATCGACCACGCCCTTGATGAAGCGCAGGTACAGCGGCAGGAACTGCTCGGCCTGGTCCATCACGAACACGCGCTGCACGTACAGCTTCAGGCCCTTGGGCGCATCGCGGTGGTACAGGTCGAACGGCGCGCGGCCGGGCACGAACAGCAGCGAGGTGTACTCGAGCTTGCCTTCAACCTTGTTGTGGCTCCACGCCAGCGGGTCGCTGTGGTCGTGCGCCACGTGCTTGTAGAACTCGGTGTACTCGGCGTCGCTGATCTCGGTGCGCGGGCGGGTCCACAGCGCGCTGGCGCGGTTGACGGTCTCCCACTCGCCGGCGGCGTCGTCGCCTTCCTTCGGCATCTGGATCGGCAGGCCGATGTGGTCGGAGTACTTCTTGAGGATGCTGCGCAGGCGCCAGCCGTCGGCGAAGTCGTGCTCGCCATCCTTCAGATGCAGGACAATGCGGGTACCGCGCTCGGCCTTGTCGATGGTGGCCACGTCGAAATCGCCTTCGCCACGCGAAGTCCAGCGCACGCCCTCGGCGGCGGCCAGGCCGGCGCGGCGCGAGGTCACTTCCACTTCGTCGGCGACGATGAAGGCGCTGTAGAAGCCGACGCCGAACTGGCCGATCAGCTGCGAATCCTTCTTCTGGTCGCCGGACAGCTGGCGCAGGAAATCGCCGGTGCCGGACTTGGCGATGGTGCCAAGGTGGGCGATGGCTTCAGCGCGGCTCATGCCGATGCCGTTGTCTTCGATGGTGATGGTGTGGGCGGCGGCGTCGAAGCTGACGCGCACGCGCAGTTCGCTGTCGCCTTCCAGCAGGGCGGGCTGGGTCAGGGCTTCGAAGCGCAGCTTGTCGGCGGCGTCGGCGGCGTTGGAGACCAGCTCGCGGAGGAAGATTTCCTTGTTGGAGTACAGCGAGTGGATCATCAGCTGCAGCAGCTGCTTGACCTCGGTCTGGAAGCCAAGGGTTTCGGTCTGGGTGGTCTCGGTCATCGATAGGGCTCCGTGTGCAATGCCGCGCCAGCGCGTGCGGCCTGGCCAAGGGGTATGGCTGATTGTCCCGAAATCAAGGGGTTGGTCGGGCAGGGCTGCGCCCTGCACC
>DOKO01000118.1 GCA_003510825.1 Stenotrophomonas sp. | reverse complement strand
GCTGCTTCAGTGCACGCTGGCCCTGCCGCAGGCGCTGGTCGACCGCGCGCGCCAACGCCTCCTGGCTGGCCGGCAGATCGCTGTGACTGGCGTCGAACTGGCGCGCACGCTGCAGCAGGGCCGCGGTCTGCGCCAGCTCGCCGCGTACAGCCAGCGCGCGGGCGCGCTGCAGCAGGTCGCTCAGGGCATCCTCGCGCCCTTCCAGCGCCGGCAGGTTGTCCGGCTGCAGGGCCAGGATGCGCTGGAACAACGGCAGTGCGCTGCTGTCACCCTCATCCAGGCGGCCGGCTGCGAAGGCATTGCGCGCCTGTGCCAGCAAGGCACCGATCCCCGCGCCCGCACTGCGCCGCGCCTGCAACTGCCGCGCCACGGCATCGGCCTGGCCCTGCGGCACCTGCAGTTCGCGGGCCAGCGCAAGCGCCTGCGCACTGCCGTCGAGATCATCGGCCTGCAGCCGCTCATGCGCCTGCCGCAACGCCGCCACGCCGGTGCTTGCCAGCCCCTGTCGCGCCTGCAGGCGATCATTGTCGAGGGCCAGCGCGGCCTGGTAGCGTTCGCGCGCGCCGCTGCCATCGGCGGCGGTCAGCCGTCCTGCGGCCAGCGCGCGATCGCCCTCGGCCAGCAACTGTTCAATCTGCGGTTCGTCCCAGAACCAGTCGGCCAGGGGCTTGCGCAGCAGTACCAGCGCCACGAACACCACCACCGCCGCCAGCAGTGCCCAGCGCCAGACCCGGCGCGCGTGGCGCGCCTGCAGCCACCACCAGCGCCCCTCGCGGCGAACGCGGTCCAGCGCGGGGTGGTCGGCGCCGTGGCGGCGATGCGGGGGCTCGCGTTCCATGCGTGCAGGGTAGCCGGGGCAGCGTGAAGCTCAGCCCAGACGACGCGCCTCGCTCACGCCCGGCAGGGCATCCAGTTTGCCCAGCAGATTCGACAGCTGGCCGTAATCGCTCACCTTCAGGCGCAGGCGCAGGTGCGCGCGGCCGCTGTTGCGCACGTTGTCACTGTGGATGTCGAGCACGTACGCGTCTTCCTGTGCGATCAGGTTGGTGATGTCCTTCAGCAGCCAGCGGCGGTCGACCGCGTCGACCACCACGTCCACTTCATAACCGTTGCCGGCCTGGCCCCATTCCACCGGCAGGATGCGCTGCGGGCTGGCGGCGGACAGCCGCGCCAGCGACGCGCAGTCTGCACGATGCACGGTGACACCGCGGCTACGGGTCAGGTAACCGACGATGGGCTCGCCGGCCACCGGCTGGCAGCAGCGCGCCAGCTGCACCAGCAGGTTGCCCACGCCCTGCACGGTGAACTTGGATTTGCCCAGGTTCTCGCGGCGCGCGGTCGGCCGCGGCAGGGTCGGCGCGGGCGCCGGCTGGCTGGCCGCACGCTCGGCTTCCAGCAGCGCACGGCTGACCTGGTTGGGCCCGGTATCGCCCAGCGCCACCTGGATGTACAGGTCGTCGACGCTGTCGGCATGGAATTTCTTCGCGGCCGCGGCCAGGTCCGAATGCTGCAGGCCCAGCCGCTTCAGTTCGCGCTCCAGCAGCTCGCGGCCGGCCTGCACGTTGCGCGCACGGTCCAGCTTGTGGAACCAGCTGCGCACCTTTTCGCGCGAACGGTTGCTGGCCAGGAAGCCCAGTGCCGGCATCAGCCAGTCGCGGCGCGGGTCGGCCTCCTTGCCGGTCAGGATCTCCACCCGGTCGCCACTGCGCAGCCGGTAGGTGAGCGGCACGATGCGGCCGTTGACCTTGGCGCCACGGCAGCGGTGGCCGACCATGGTATGCACCTGGTAGGCGAAATCGAGCGGAGTGGCGCCCTGCGGCAGGTCCAGCACCTCGTCCTTCGGGCTCAGCGCGTAGACGCGGTCTTCGGTCAGCTCGGCATCCAGCGCGCCGGCCAGTTCGTTGCCCTGCCCTTCCTGCGCCTGCTCCAGCAGCTGGCGCATCCAGGTGATCTTGCGATCGAAGGCCTTCTCGGCGCCCTTGCTGCCTTCCTTGTACTTCCAGTGCGCGGCCACGCCCAGCTCGGCCTGCGCATGCATGTCGTGGGTGCGGATCTGCACTTCGATGGTGCGCCCTTCCGGGCCGACCACGGCGGTGTGCAGCGAACGGTAATCGTTGGCCTTGGGGCGGGCGATGTAATCGTCGAACTCGCTGGGCACCGGTGCCCACAGCGCATGCACCACGCCCAGCGCGGCGTAGCAGGCGGCCACGTCGTCGACCATCACCCGCACCGCACGGATGTCATACAGCTGGTCGAAGGCCAGCCGCTTCTTCTGCATCTTCCGCCAGATGCTGTAGATGTGCTTCGGCCGCCCGCTCACTTCGGCATGGATGCCCTGTGCGGCCAGCTCGCGCGACAGCGTCTTCTTGACGTGCTCGACGTAGCGCTCGCGGGCGATGCGCGTCTCGTCCACCTCGCGTGCGATGCGGCGGTAGGTGTCCGGCTCCAGGTGGCGGAACGCCAGGTCTTCCAGCTCCCACTTCAACTGCCAGATGCCCAGGCGGTTGGCCAGCGGGGCATGGATGTCACGGGTCAGCTGGGCAAGTGCGCGACGCTGCTCTTCGTCCAGCTTGTCGGCTGCACGCATGCGTGCCAGCTGGCGGGCCAGCAGGATCGGCACCACCCGCAGGTCGTGGATGATGGCCAGCAGCAGGCGGCGCAGGCCTTCGCTGTTGCGCCCCGCCTCGCGGCCAGCATGCAGCGCCCAGACCGGGTCGGCAGCGTCCTGGCCGTCGAGCAGGCCGATCACCGCCGTCTTGTGGCCGCCCAGCGGCAGCGTGTCCAGGTGCGCGCGCAGGCCCGGCAGGTCGAACAGCAGCGCAGCGAGCACCGCGCCTTCGTCGGCCGACAGCAGGGCCAGCGCGTCCAGCGTATCGGCCAGCACCGACCAGCTGC
>DOKO01000344.1:4210-4411 GCA_003510825.1 Stenotrophomonas sp. | reverse complement strand
GCAGGCCGATCAGGGTGAACGGGGTGTAGGTGCCGGCAATCAGCACGTAGATCGCACAGTGGTCGAAGACCTTCAGCCGGCCCTTGGCCGTGGGGTGCTGGATGGCGTGGTACAGCGTGGAGGCGGTGTACAGCAGCAGCAGGGCGATACCGAACACGATGGCGCTGGCAAGCTGCCAGCCGTCGCCGTAGATGGCGGCCA
>DOKO01000344.1:476-3915 GCA_003510825.1 Stenotrophomonas sp. | reverse complement strand
GATGGCGGCCAGGGTGATCAGGACGGCGCTGGCGGCCAGCGCGAACACGGCGCCGAGCCCGTGGGTCAGGGCGCTGGCGATTTCTTCACGGATGGAAGCAACAGTCGTGGAGGACATGGCAATGACGTGGTTCGCGGGGAGGGGGACCCGCAGCCCCCCTATCATCGCCGCGATGGCGGTGGCTTGCACCCCCGGCACCGTATGGGGGATGAATCCGCCCCCTCCGCGCAACCGGGTCAGAGCCCTTTCCTCGCGGAAAGGGATCCGACCCCGGGCTTTCACGTGTACGGGGTCAGATCCCTTTCCGCCAGGAAAGGGCTCTGACCCCGGGGCATCAACCCGCCGGGACGGTGTGCGCCGCTTCGCGGGTGGCCGAGAAACGCACGTCCGGCGAGCGTTCCTGGGCCAGCTGCAAATTCACCCGGGTCGGGGCCAGGTAGACCAGGTGGCCGGCGGCATCCAGGGCCAGGTTCAGCGCGTTCTTCTCGCGGAACTCTTCCAGCTTCTTCTCGTTGCTGCAGTGGACCCAGCGTGCGGTGGAGACGCTGACCTGCTCGAAGGTCGCTTCCACGCCGTACTCGTCCTTCAGGCGGTAGGCGGCCACGTCGAACTGCAGCACACCCACCGCACCCAGGATCAGGTCGTTGCTGGTGAGCGGGCGGAAGAACTGGGTCGCACCTTCCTCGGACAGCTGGGCCAGGCCCTTCTGCAGCTGCTTGAGCTTGAGCGGATCACGCAGGCGCGCGCGGCGGAACAGTTCCGGGGCGAAGTTGGGGATGCCGGTGAAGGTGACCGCTTCGCCTTCGGTGAAGGTATCGCCGATGGAGATGGTGCCGTGGTTGTGGATGCCGATGACATCGCCCGGCCACGCTTCGGCGGCGATCTCGCGGTCGCTGGCCATGAAGGTCAGTGCGTTGGCCAGCTTCATGTCCTTGCCGGTGCGCACGTGGAAGGTCTTCATGCCGGCGCTGAAGCGGCCCGAGCAGATGCGCATGAACGCCACGCGGTCGCGGTGCTGCGGATCCATGTTGGCCTGGATCTTGAACACGAAGCCGCTGAGCTTGTTCTCTTCCGGCGCGATGATGCGGCCGGTGGTGGTGCGCGCCTGCGGCGGCGGGGCGTGCTCGACGAAGAAGTCCAGCAGCGGCTGCACGCCGAAGTTGTTCACGCCCGAGCCGAAGAACACCGGGGTCTGCTTGCCGGCGCGGTAGGCGTCCAGGTCGAACGGGTGGCTGGCGCCCTGCACCAGTTCCAGTTCGTCGCGCAGTTCGGCCAGCATCTGTGCACCGATCTTCTCGGCCAGGCCGGGCGCATCGATGGACGGGAAGATGGTCGAATCCTGGCGGGTGAAGTTGCGGCCCGGTTCGTACAGGTGCACTTCGCCGGTGAGCAGGTGGACCACGCCCTTCAGGCGCTGGCCCATGCCGATCGGCCAGGTGACCGGGGCGCACTGGATGCCCAGCACGGTTTCCACTTCATCCAGCAGCTCGATCGGGTCCTTGCCCTCGCGGTCGAGCTTGTTGATGAAGGTCATGATCGGGGTGTCGCGCAGGCGGCAGACTTCCATCAGCTTGATGGTGCGCTCTTCCACGCCCTTGGCCACGTCGATCACCATCAGCGCCGAGTCCACCGCGGTCAGCACGCGGTAGGTGTCCTCGCCGAAGTCGGCGTGGCCGGGGGTGTCGAGCAGGTTGACGATCTTGCCTTCGTACGGGAACTGCATCACCGAGGAGGTGACGGAGATGCCGCGCTCTTTTTCCAGCGCCATCCAGTCGGACGTCGCGTGGCGGGCGGCCTTGCGGCCCTTCACCGAACCGGCCATCTGGATCGCACCGCCGAACAGCAGCAGCTTTTCGGTCAGCGTGGTCTTGCCGGCGTCAGGGTGGGAAATGATGGCGAAGGTGCGGCGACGCGACGCTTCGTTGGCGACTTCGGACATGGCAGTGGCGCCCGCCCGGGGCGCTTTTCAAAGAGATAAGCGCCCGATTATACCGGCCGGGGCCGGTCAGCGCCCGGTGCCGCCGTCGGCGTCGCCCTTGCGGGCGAACTGCAGCTGGCCCTGCGCGGTGAAAATGCGCACCGGCACCGAGCGCAGGCCCATGCCACGGTTGACCTGGACCACGAAGTGCAGGTGCGGGGCGGTGCTGTAGCCGCTGTTGCCGGACAGGCCGATCGGCTGCCCGGCCTGCACTGCCTGGCCCGGGCGCACGCGCATGCCGCCGGCCTGCAGGTGGCCATACAGCGCCATGCTGCCGTCGCTGTGCAGGATGCGGATGAAGTTGGCGCGGCCGGCATCGCGTTCGCGGTCCTGGCCATTGGCCTTGAAGCCATCCTGCACCTGCATCACCGTGCCCTCGCGCGCGGCCATCACCAGAGTGGCCTCGGGCAGGGCGAAATCCACCGCGTCGCGGTTCTCTTCGTCCTGATGGCTGAAGCGGCCGTTCGGGGCCTGGTCCACGCGCAGCTGCGGTGCTTCGAACGGCAGCCGGTAGGCCACGTCCTCGGCCTGCGCGGCAGGATTGCCGGGCACCGACTGCAGGCGCACGTCCAGGCTGCGTCCCTCGGCGGGGGCGGGCAGGTGGCCGATCACCAGGCTGCCACCGCCCTGCACCAGTGAGCGCACCGGCAGGCCCTCGATGGCGCCACCGGGTGCCGGCCGCAGTTCGATCTGCACCGGCCCGGCCAACGGATTGTCGATGCGCGCCTGCCATTGCCCGCCCATCGCCTGCAGGCGCAGCTGGGTGGTCGGCGCGGCCTGCGGGGCGTCGTCGCCGGCCGTAGCGGTGCCAGCCTTGGGTACCAGACCCCAGCCCTGGCGCCAGTCACTGGCGTGGGCGGTGGCGCTGGCCAGCAGCGGCAGCAGCAGGCAGGACAGGGGCAGGCGGGGCATTGATGGATCCAGCGGAAAGGGCGCTGGGGACTGTAGCGGATCCTGAACACGGGGACCGGGCGCAGTTCCCGGAACGGTGGTTCATTTATTCCATCGCTTTATCCGTATGAAGGGATTGACAGGGGCGGAAAGGGCTGGCATCGTGGCTCCACCATCGAGACCGGCAGAGGGACAGGCCCTTTGAAGCCGGGGCAGCCCGCAGACGCGAAAGCGTCCGCGTAGGTGCCAAATCCTGCGGGGACCGTGGCGTCCACCGAAAGATGGTTCGAACCATGCACCGCACGTGCATCTCGAACGCGAGCCCCGCGAAGGCTCGATGGCCGATTCCCCACACGGATCCCGCCATGAGCTTCGCCCCCAGCACCGCCGCCCGTCCCGAATCCTTTGTCCCCGTCAGCGTGCCGGTCGATGACCGCGTGCATGCCGAGCGCGGCGAGTTCGCCGCCGTGCTGTCGATGCGCCACGCCGGGGCCAGCCCGGTGCGCCTGCGCTACGAGTGGGTGGGGCCGGCCAACGCGCCGGTGGTGGTGCTGGCCGGTGGCATCTCCG
>DOKO01000344.1:0-131 GCA_003510825.1 Stenotrophomonas sp. | reverse complement strand
GGGCTGGGCCGAAGGCCTGGTCGGCAGCGGCCGCGCGCTGGATCCGCAGCAGCTGCGCGTGCTGGCCTTCGATTTCATCGGTGCCGATGGCGCGCTGGACGTGCCGATCGATACCGCCGACCAGGCCGATG
>DOKO01000151.1 GCA_003510825.1 Stenotrophomonas sp. | reverse complement strand
GCAAAGGGCTCTGACCCCGGGATGGTAGGTGCCGACCGTTGGTCGGCACGCTTCATGGGCAGAAGGTCATGCTGCCTTCGCAGACCGGCTTGGTTAGGATGGGGGTACGACCGCTGCGCGCCTGGCGCGTGACGGACCTGCCGTTTGCCGGGACCTTCCATGCGCCATCTGTTCGCCTCGCTCGCCCTCATGCTCGCCACCACCACTGCCGCCCACGCTGAAAAACTCACCCTGGAAGCCATCACCGGTCCGCTGCCGCTGTCAGGTCCGACCCTGATGAAGCCGAAGGTGGCCCCGGACGGCTCGCGCGTCACCTTCCTGCGCGGCAAGGACAGCGACCGCAACCAGCTGGACCTGTGGAGCTACGACATCGGCAGCGGCCAGACCCGCCTGCTGGTCGATTCGAAGGTGGTGCTGCCCGGCACCGAAACCCTCAGCGACGAAGAGAAGGCCCGCCGCGAGCGCCAGCGCATCGCCGCGATGACCGGCATCGTCGATTACCAGTGGTCGCCGGACGCGCAGCGCCTGCTGTTCCCGCTGGGCGGCGAGCTGTACCTGTACGACCTGAAGCAGCAGGGCGCAGCGGCCGTGCGCCAGCTGACCCACGGCGAAGGCTTCGCTACCGATGCCAAGCTCTCGCCCAAGGGCGGCTTCGTCAGCTTCATCCGCGGCCGCAACCTGTGGGTGATCGACCTGGCCAGCGGCAAGCAGCTGCAGCTGACCGCCGACGGCAGCGCGACCATCGGCAACGGCGTGGCTGAGTTCGTCGCCGATGAGGAAATGGACCGCCATACCGGTTACTGGTGGGCGCCGGACGATTCGGCCATTGCCTTTGCCCGCATCGACGAAGCGCCGGTGCCGGTGCAGAAGCGCTACGAGGTCTACGCCGACCGCACCGATGTGGTCGAACAGCGCTACCCGGCCGCCGGCGATGCCAACGTGCGCGTGCAGCTGGGCGTGATCGCGCCGACCGCCGCCGCCACGCCGCGCTGGATCGACCTCGGCAAGGAACAGGACATCTACCTGGCCCGCGTCGACTGGCGCGATGCCAAGCGCGTCACCTACCAGCGCCAGTCGCGCGACCAGAAGCTGCTGGACCTGGTGGAAGTGGACCTGGCTGCCAACGGCACGCGCATGCTGGCGCACGAGACCAGCCCGACCTGGGTGCCGCTGCACAACAGCCTGCGCTTCCTCGACGATGGCAGCGTGCTGTGGTCGTCCGAACGCACCGGCTTCCAGCATCTGTACCGCATCGATGCCAAGGGTAAGACCACCGCGCTGACCCACGGTGACTGGTCGGTGGATGAGCTGCTGGCCGTCGACGAAAAGGCCGGCAAGGCCTACTTCCGTGCCGGCATCGATTCGGCGCGCGAAAGCCAGATCTACGCCGTGTCGCTGCAGGGTGGCCAGCCGCAGCGCCTGTCCCAGGCGCCGGGCATGCACACCGCCAGCTTCGCGCGCAACGCCAGCGTCTACGTAGACACCTGGTCCAACAGCACCACGCCGCCGCAGATCGAGCTGTTCCGGGCCAACGGCGAGAAGATCGCCACCCTGCTCGAGAACGACCTGGCCGATCCCAAGCATCCGTACGCGCGTTACCGCGATGCGCAGCGCCCGATCGAGTTCGGCACGCTCACTGCCGCCGACGGCAAGACCCCGCTGAACTACAGCATCATCAAGCCGGCCGGCTTCGACCCGTCCAAGCGCTACCCGGTGGCGGTGTACGTGTACGGCGGCCCGGCCAGCCAGACCGTCACCGACAGCTGGCCCGGCCGTGGCGACCACCTGTTCAACCAGTACCTGGCGCAGCAGGGCTACGTGGTGTTCTCGCTGGACAACCGCGGTACCCCGCGTCGCGGTCGCGATTTCGGCGGCGCGCTCTACGGCAAGCAGGGCACGGTGGAAGTGGCCGATCAGCTGCGTGGCGTGGCCTGGCTGAAGCAGCAGCCGTGGGTGGACCCGGCGCGCATCGGCGTGCAGGGCTGGTCCAACGGCGGCTACATGACCCTGATGCTGCTGGCCAAGGCGTCGGACAGCTATGCCTGCGGCGTGGCCGGCGCACCGGTCACCGACTGGGGCCTGTACGACAGCCACTACACCGAACGCTACATGGACCTGCCCAAGCGCAATGAAGCCGGCTACCGCGAAGCGCGCGTGCTCACCCACATCGAGGGCCTGCGCTCGCCGCTGCTGCTGATCCACGGCATGGCCGACGACAACGTGCTGTTCACCAATTCGACCAGCCTGATGAGCGCGCTGCAGAAGCGTGGCCAGCCGTTTGAACTGATGACCTACCCCGGCGCCAAGCACGGCCTGTCCGGTGCCGATGCACTGCACCGCTACCGCGTCGCCGAGGCCTTCCTGGACCGCTGCCTGAAGCCCTGACAGAGCCACGGGAAGGAGCCCGCCGATGCATCTGCCACCGCCGATCCCCGGCCACCGCGCTGCCAGCCCTGGCTGGTGGCGCCGTCACTGGCGCTGGGCCATGCCGCTGTCGGTGGTGCTGTTCCTGGGCGCGCTGTGCGGCATGATCGCCTGGAGCGTGCTGCGCTGGAGCGAGGCCGCACACGAAAGCCCGCCGATGCGCGAAGCAATGCGCCGCGCCGCCTGCAGCATCGAACTGGTGCAGGTGCTCGGTGAGCCGCTGCGTGCCGACGCGATGCCGCTGGGCAGCATGCAGACGGCCTACGACGGCCGGCGCGATGTCGCCCTCACCGTGGCCCTGGATGGGCCGCAGGGGCAGGGGCGGTTGTTCGTGACCGGCATCCGCCGCGACGGCGTGTGGGACTACCCGGTGATGTACGTGCTGGGCGAGGACAAGCAGACCTTCGACCTGACCGCGCTGGATGATGCAGAAGCAGCAGGCGAGTGCGCGCTGCAGGAATGTCGTGCGCGGGGTGGGTGCAGCGAAGGCCTGGCGTTGTGACTGCACGACCTGCAGGGACGAGGCTGTCGTGATCCGCCACAGCTGAATTCACTCTTGTCGGTCGGGCCTCGGGTTCGCTCGGCATGTTTGGTGCGGGAGCGACCAGTTCCGACGCCACACGACGCTGATGAACCGTTCTTTTATTGGTGCAGCTTTCAATCTTCACTGCTTCGATAGCTTGGATTGATTGTGCGAACGACGTCCCGGATTGCTGGCGCAGGTTTCCTCCAATGATTGAGCAGTTGCAGCGCAGATCTGGCTGCAACGACTCATTTCATCTTGGAAGGAGCGTGCAATGGGAAGGTATGCAATCAGGAGCGTGGTAGCGCTGGTAGTGCTTGCGCTGCATTCGGTCACCCCCGGCATGGCAGCTGAACCCTTCGTGGAGGCAGTCTCGGACGGACCATCGGCAGGAGCAGAGCAGCAGCTTCGCAGAGCAGGCGATGATGTGGACTGGGTGCGCCGGGTGCGTGTGAATGAGGTTGCCCTGGCTGCCGATGAGATCACCGTCGATCTCCACGACATGGTTCTTCACCTCGTCCGCGATTCTTCCCAACCCCTGTTCGAGAGCGTCAAGAATGTGATCTACCGGCCTGCGGTCGACGAAGGTGCTCAACGGGAGGTGCGCTCTATCCCAGGCATGCAGTGGGTGGGCAGGGTGAAGAGCGTTACGCTGAATGCCGAAGGGAAGTCTGCGCCACCCCAGTACGTGCGAATCTGGTCGGATGCTTCAGGAACACATGCGAGATTTAGCCAGGGGTTCTGGCGTTACGCGCTGGACGGCGATCAACTGGTAAAGCGTGATGTGCGCCGTGCTCTACGGGACGAGCGTGATGATGTGAGGGACCGGCGAGCAGACCGGCCCGCTCCAGACCTTCCCCCAGGAATTGCCGCAGGAGGAAACGATGAAGGTCGCGATGTGATTCGGGTGGCGTATGGGTTTGCGGCCGGCGCCTTGGTAGATGGGGTGGATCCGGCAATCGAGCAGGTCAGGGCCGCGGTGATCGAGGCCAATGCCGGCTTCGCAGCTAGTGGTATTGAACTGGAGCTGCAGACGGCAGCCAACGCACTTCCGGGGTACCGCGAGACCACGCTCGATCAGACTCTCGATGACATCGCAAAGGGAAGGCAAGGGCCTCTCTGGCTGCTACACGTGGCACGGGAAGGCGAACGAGCCGACGTAATGGTGATGATCATCGATACACAATCGGGCGCTCCCGCATGCGGATTGGCCCAGCAGATTCTGGCGACCCGGGAAACGGCCTTTCTCGCCGTCGAGCGCAGGTGCCTGGACCACCACACCCTTGCGCATGAGATGGGCCATCTGCTGGGAGCAGATCATGATCCCGAGAACGCGGCACTTGATCCTCCGAGATTCGCATTTGGGCATGGCTACCAATTCAACGCGGACGATGCGCCCGGCTGGCGTACCGTCATGGCCTTGGAGTGCAGCGACCGGACATGCCCGCGGGTGAACATCTGGTCATCTCCGCTCATCCAGCATGAGGGCGTGCCAACGGGATCCATTGATCTTCACGACAACGCGAGAGTCCTGCGCGAAACGAAGGGCATCGTAGCCAGCTTCTATCCGGATCCGCCATCGGATGATCCCGTTGTCCTCGATGGGGACGCCATGACCTCCAGCCGATTGTCGCCATCGCCGTGAGCGCGTAAGTTGCGGGCAACCCTTTCCCGGAGTGTCCCATGAAGCCGATCGCGCTCGCCGTTGC
>DOKO01000462.1:2195-7672 GCA_003510825.1 Stenotrophomonas sp. | reverse complement strand
TCCATGTCAGCTTCCCCCCTTGTCGATCGTTGGATCGTACTGAAGTTCGGCGGCACCTCGGTGTCGCGTCGCCACCGCTGGGACACGATCGGGAAGCTGGCGAAAAAACGCGCGGAAGAGACCGGCTCGCGCGTGCTGGTGGTGGTCTCGGCGCTGTCCGGGGTCACCAACGAACTGACCGCGATCGCCGATGGCGCACCGGACAGCCGCGACCGCGTGGCCGCCCTGGTTGAACGCCATGAGGGCTTCCTGGCCGAACTGGGCCTGGGCCGCGAGGTGCTGGGCGAACGCCTGGCCGCCCTGCAGGGCCTGCTGGATGACCCGCGCGCGGCTACCCGCCCGCTGGAATGGCAGGCCGAAGTGCTGGGCCAGGGCGAACTGCTGTCCTCGACCCTGGGCGCGGCCTACCTGCACGCCTCGGGGCTGGACATGGGCTGGATGGACGCCCGCCAGTGGCTGGACGCGATGCCGCCGCAGCCGAACCAGAGCGAGTGGTCGCAGCGCCTGTCGGTGAACTGCCAGTGGCGCGCCGACGCGGACTGGATGCAGCGCTTCCGCGCGCAGCCGACCCGCCTGCTGATCACCCAGGGCTTCATTTCCCGCCACGCCGACGGCGGCACCGCCATCCTTGGCCGCGGTGGCTCGGACACTTCGGCGGCGTACTTCGGTGCGCTGCTCGGTGCCAGCCGCGTGGAAATCTGGACCGACGTGCCGGGCATGTTCAGCGCCAACCCGAAGGATGTGCCGGACGCGCGCCTGCTGACCCGCCTGGACTATTACGAAGCGCAGGAAATCGCCACCACCGGCGCCAAGGTGCTGCACCCGCGCTCGATCAAGCCGTGCCGCGATGCCGGCGTGCCGATGGCCATCCTCGATACCGAGCGCCCGGAACTGCCGGGCACCAGCATCGACGGCAGCGCCGCACCGGTGCCGGGCGTAAAGGCCATCAGCCGCCGCAACGGCATCGTGCTGGTGTCGATGGAAGGCATCGGCATGTGGCAGCAGGTCGGCTTCCTGGCTGATGTGTTCGGCCTGTTCAAGAAGCACGGCCTGTCGGTGGACCTGATCGGTTCGGCCGAAACCAACGTCACCGTGTCGCTGGATCCGTCCGAGAACCTGGTCAACACCGATGTGCTGGCCGCGCTGTCGGCCGATCTTTCGCAGATCTGCAAGGTGAAGGTGATCGTGCCGTGCGCGGCCATCACCCTGGTCGGCCGTGGCATGCGTTCGCTGCTGCACAAGCTGTCGGACGTGTGGGCCACCTTCGGCCGCGAGCGCGTGCACATGATCTCGCAGTCGTCCAACGACCTGAACCTGACCTTCGTCATCGACGAGGCCGATGCCGATGGCCTGCTGCCGATCCTGCATGCCGAGCTGATCGACAGCGGCGCGATGCCGGTGGAAGAGACCGAAGTGTTCGGCCCGCGCTGGCGCGAGATTGCCGGCACCGTGCGCCCGCGTGGCACGCCGTGGTGGCGTGGCCAGCGTGCGCACCTGCTGCAGCTGGCCGACGCCGGTACGCCGCGCTACGTCTACCACCTGCCGACCGTGCGTGCCCGCGCCCGTGCGCTGGCCGCGATCAAGCCCATCGACCAGCGCTACTACGCAATCAAGGCCAACAGCCACCCGGCCATCCTGCAGCTGCTGGAAGCCGAAGGCTTCGGCCTGGAATGCGTTTCGCACGGCGAGCTGAAGCACGTGTTCCAGCACCTGCCGGAACTGTCGCCCAAGCGCGTGCTGTTCACCCCCAGCTTCTGCCCGCGCGAAGAGTACGAAGCCGGTTTCGCGCTCGGCGTCACCGTCACCGTGGACAACCTGGAAGCGCTGCAGCGCTGGCCGGACCTGTTCCGCAACCGCGAAATCTGGCTGCGCGTCGATCTCGGCCGTGGCGAAGGCCACCATGCCAAGGTCCGCACCGGCGGCAAGGATTCCAAGTTCGGCCTGCCGATGGCGCGCGTGGATGAGTTCGTGCGCACCGCCACCGACCTGGGCACCCGCGTGGTCGGCCTGCATGCGCACCTGGGCAGCGGCGTGGAAACCGCGCAGCACTGGCGCCTGATGTGCGATGAGCTGGCCGGTTTCGCCCGCCGCATCGGTAGCGTGCAGACCATCGACATCGGTGGTGGCCTGCCGATTCCGTACAGCGAGGAAGACGAGCCGTTCGACCTGGACGCCTGGGCCGAGGGCCTGGCCGAGGTCAAGGCGCTGCACCCGGCGTTCCGCCTGGCGATCGAGCCGGGCCGCTACCTGGTGGCCGAATCGGGCGTGCTGCTGACCCATGCCACCCAGGTGGTGGAAAAGGACGGCGTGCGCCGCGTCGGCCTGGATGCCGGCATGAACACGCTGATGCGCCCGGCCCTGTACGACGCCTGGCACGACATCGAGAACCTCAGCCGCCAGGGCGGTTATGCCGAAGCGGCGTTCGATGTGGTCGGCCCGATCTGCGAATCCAGCGATGTGTTCGGCAAGCGTCGCAAGCTGCCGGTGTCGACCGCGCCGGACGACGTGATGCTGATCGCCGACGCCGGTGCCTACGGCTACGTGATGTCCAACACCTACAACCAGCGGGCGATGCCGCGCGAAGACGTGATCGAGTGATCGCCGCCCTTCGCGCCCTGCACCCGCCCACCGACACGTCCTGCGCCTTCGCGCGGGGCGTGCCTGACCGCGCTTGAACTGGATTCACCATGACTGCTTTCGATAAACACCAGGTTTCCCGCTTCCGCTTCGTCCGCTGCGAGTTCGCTGCGGATACCGGCGTGGCCAAGCTGGTCTACGCCTTCGATGACGGCCCGGAGATGGTGGAAACCATCACCGTGCCGGGTGCCCCGTTCGTGCTGGACGAGGCGCGCGCGGCGGCGGTGCAGCGTGCGCTGCAGCTGCTGCACCTGATCGCCGGCGTCAGCTACTACAAGGCGGGCGTGCCGGAGACGGTCAGCATCGACAGCTATGCCATCGATGCCGAGACCGCGGCGCTGGTGGAAACGGTCTACCTTAACGGCCTGGGCGAATTCGCCTACCGCAACGGCCTGAACCTGCGCGGGCGTTTCCGCCTGCCGGTGCAGGGCGACGCGGTGCAGGCGCCGGTGCTGGGCCTGCAGCCGCATGCGCTGGTGGCCATCGGCGGCGGCAAGGATTCGCTGGTCAGCATCGAAGCGCTGCGCCGTGCCGGCGTGGATGAGACCGTGACCTGGATCGGCGGTTCGCAGCTGATCCGTGCCTGTGCCGAGCGCACCGGCCTGCCGACCCTGAACCTGGGTCGCGCGCTGGCGCCGGAACTGTTCGAACTGAACCGCCAGGGCGCGTGGAACGGGCATATCCCGGTCACTGCGGTGAACTCGGCGATCATGGTGCTGGCCGCGCTGCTGCAGGGCGTGGACCAGGTGGTGTTCTCCAACGAGCGTTCGGCCAGCTACGGCAGCCAGATTCCGGGCACCGGCGAAGTGAACCACCAGTGGTCCAAGGGCTGGGCGTTCGAGCAGGCCTTCGGCAACCACGTGCAGAAGCAGGTGGCCGCCGATCTGCAGTACTACTCGCTGCTGCGCCCGATGTCCGAGCTGGCGGTGGCCCGCCAGTTCGCCAAGAGCGATTTCTACGACGCGCATTTCTCCAGCTGCAACCGCAACTTCCACATCCTTGGCGAGCGCCCGGTGAACCGCTGGTGCGGCGTCTGCCCGAAGTGCCACTTCGTGTTCCTGGCGCTGGCCCCGTTCATGCCCAAGACCCGCCTGGTGCGCATCTTCGGTCGCAACCTGCTGGACGACGTCGGCCAGGCCGGTGGCTTTGATGCGCTGCTGGAATTCCAGGACCACAAGCCGTTCGAGTGCGTGGGCGAAGGCCGCGAGTCGCGTGCGGCGATGGCGACCCTGGCGCAGCGCCCGGAATGGAAGGAAGACGTGCTGGTGAAGCGCTTCTGCAATGAGATCCAGCCGCAGCTGGATGCCGCTGAACTGGAACTTGCACCGCTGCTGCAGCTGCAGGGCGAGCACCGCATTCCGGCCGCGCTGTGGGAACGTGTGCGTGAAGATTTCACAGCTTGAAGGAAAGCGCGTTGCGCTGTGGGGCTGGGGTCGTGAAGGCCGCGCGGCGTTTGCCGTGCTGCGCGCGCGCCTGCCTGCGCTGGCCCTGAGCCTGTTCTGCCCGGCCGCCGAGGCCGAGGCGGCGCGTACCGAAACGCAGGGTCAGCTGGACGTGCGTGGCGAGCCCACTGCCGAGGCGCTGTCCGCGTTCGACGTGGTCATCAAGTCGCCCGGCATCAGCCCCTACCAGCCGATCGCGCTGGCGGCGGCAGGGCAGGGCACCGCCTTCATCGGTGGCACCGCGCTGTGGTTTGCCGAACACGCGGCTGAAGATGGCATCGTGCACGACACCGTGTGCGTGACCGGCACCAAGGGCAAGAGCACCACCACCGCGCTGGTGGCGCACCTGCTGCGCGCCGCTGGTCACCGCACTGGACTGGTCGGCAACATCGGCCTGCCGCTGCTGGAAGTGCTGGACCCGCAGCCTGCGCCCGACTACTGGGCGGTGGAACTGTCCAGCTACCAGACCGGCGAAGTGGCGCGCAGTGGCGCCCGCCCGCAGGTGGCGGTGGTGCTGAACCTGTTCCCGGAACACCTGGACTGGCACGGCAGCGAGCAGCGCTACATCGAAGACAAGCTGCGACTGGTGACCGAGGCCGCGCCGCGCATCGCCGTGCTCAACGCCGCCGATCCGCACCTGGCCGCGCTCTCGTTGCCGGACAGCGAAGTGGTCTGGTTCAACCAGCCGCAGGGCTGGCACATGCGTGGTGATGTCGTGCACCGTGGCGAGCAGCCCGTGTTCGATACCCGCAACACGCCGCTGCCGGGCCGCCACAACCGCGGCAACCTGTGCGCGGTGCTGGCTGCGCTGGAAGCGCTGGGTCTGGATGCCGTGGCGCTGGCACCGGCGGTGCAGGATTTCCGCCCGCTGCCCAACCGCCTGCAGCGCATCGGCGCGACCGATGGCCTGACCTACGTCAACGATTCGATCAGCACCACGCCGCACGCCAGCCTGGCCGCGCTGGAATGCTTCGCCGGCCAGCGCATCGCGCTGCTGGTGGGCGGGCACGACCGTGGCCTGGACTGGACCGATTTCATGCAGCACATGGCGCACGACGTGCCGCCGGTGGAGATCGTGACGATGGGCAGCAACGGCCCGCGCATCCACGCGATGCTGCAGCCGCTGGCCGATGCCGGCCGCTTCGGCCTGCACGCGGCCGGCGACCTGCCCGAAGCGATGGCGCTGGCACGCGCGGCGCTGGGTACGCAGGGCGGGGTGGTGCTGCTGTCGCCGGGGGCGCCGAGCTTTGGTGCCTACCGCGATTACGTGGCCCGCGGCCGCCATTTCGCCGAGCTGGCCGGGTTCGACCCGGACAGCATCAGCGCGATTCCGGGCCTGGGCATCGCCTGATCCACCGGCCCGGGGTCGGATCCCTTTCCGCAGGAAAGGGCTCTGAC
>DOKO01000462.1:0-2013 GCA_003510825.1 Stenotrophomonas sp. | reverse complement strand
CCCTTTCCGCAGGAAAGGGATCTGACCCCAGCGAGTTACGATGGGCGCATTCCCGGACGGATTCGAGAAGCCCGATGTGCACCTTCATCACCCTGTTCCTGCCCACCTCGCTTGCGCACGTTGACGCCGCCGCGATCATGGAGCGCAGTGGCCGTTGCCTGTTCGCGCAGGATTCGCCCAGCCTGCAGGCTGCGGTCGGGTCCGGCTGGCAGCCATGGCTGAGCGCCGCGCACTGCGATTGCGGCACCGCGCTGGCGTCGGCGCGGGCCGAGCCGGAATGGAAGGGCGATGCCGACCGCTGGCGAAAGAAGGGCTGGAGCGAAGCGAAGATCGCCCGCGCGCTGGCCGAGCAGTTGGCGCGACATGCGCAGGATCAGCAGCTGCGTCGCGATAAAGCCCTGGGCGATGCCGGGCAGTGGTTGCAGCGCATCGATGCCCTGCTGCAGTCCGGGGCCGCGCGCATTGGCCTGCTGGTACGCGATTACGACGGCGCGGTGGGCGCCCGGCAGCCGGTGCCACCGGAACGTCATTGGTCGCGGGGCCAGTTGGCCGCAGCGGATCTGCTGGCGCTCGCGCCGGGCACGTTGCATTGGATCGAGCGCGGGTGAGACCGTTATCCACGCATGGCGTGGATCTACTATTCAATCGACGTCCTGATCGATGAACGCGTAATCGCGATCCATCAGCTGCTGCAGGTACGCATCGAAGCTGGGCGCGATGACTGCATAGCTGTCCGGATCATGCAGGTAGCGCACCACCTGGCCGACGGTGCCGCCCGGTGCCGGGTCGAAATCCAGGTAGAGCATCGAGGTGCCGCCGTTGTTCATGCAGTGCGAGAAGCACAGGCGGCGGTCCATCGGCAGATCGGCGTCGATGCCATCGCCGAGGATCTCCGGCTCGTCGTCCAGCCATTCCTCGTAGATGGACCGGATGCTGTCGTCCCACTGCTGCTGGTCTTCGAAGATCTGCGCGACCGAGCGCAGGTAGTAGGGATAGCCGCCGTCCTCGACATCCGAACCCAGCATGTAGACCACGACCTCGCCGCCGGGATACTCGCGGTAGTGCGTGCCATCCACCCGCGACAGCAACGCCAGCAGGCTCTCGGGCACCAGCGGCCACTGCGCGCGCAGGCGCTGCAGATCCTCGGCACTGGCGCCCTGGACGTGCGCCCATTGCGCTGCGTCCTCGGCCGGCAGGCGCGGGACAAGGCCAGACAGAAAGCGATCAACAAGGTTCATGTAGAAGGGGACGGAGGGGACCAGGTCGTATCCAACCACACCTGCGTCACGTCGCCAATGCAGAATGCGACCCGGGAGGGCGTTCTGCGACTTGATCCCCTCCGTCCCCTTTTCATTGGAGCAGGCGCATGAACCGATGGCGTTGTGGTGTGGCGATGGTGCTGGGGCTGGCGGCGATGCCGGCCTGGGCGGCGATGAAGACCCAGCCGGTGGAATGGAAGCACGACGGTACGACCTTCAGTGGCGTGCTGGTCTATGACGACGGCGACAACGACAAGCGCCCGGGCCTGGTGATGGTGCCCAACTGGAAGGGCGTGAACGAGTCTGCCATCGAGAAGGCCAAGCAGCTGGCCGGCGACGACTACGTGGTGCTGGTGGCCGACGTGTACGGCAAGGGCGTGCGGCCGAAGACCGATGCCGAGGCCGGCCCGGTGGCGACCAAGCTGCGCAACGACCGGCCGCTGCTGCGTGCGCGCGCGCTGGAAGCGGTGAACGTGCTCAAGGCCCAGGCCGGCAAGGCGCCGCTGGATGCCAGCCGGATCGGTGCGGTGGGCTTCTGCTTCGGCGGCACCACGGTGCTGGAACTGGCCCGCGCCGGTGCGCCGCTGGCCGGCGTGGTCAGCCTGCATGGCGGGCTGGGCTCGCCGCTGCCGGCACAGGCCGGTGGCAGCCATCCCTCGGTGCTGGTGCTCAACGGCGCCGACGACAAGAGCGTGACCGCCGAGGACATCGGCAGCTTCCAGAAGGAAATGGACGCGGCCAAGGTCGACTGGGA
>DOKO01000198.1 GCA_003510825.1 Stenotrophomonas sp. | reverse complement strand
TGACGTTGACGTTGACGTTGACGTTGCCCTGGCTTGCAGCAGGTGCAGGGCTGCAAGCCCTGCAAAAAAACCTACCTACCCAGTACCCGCGCAATCGCTTCAACCAGCAGCTCACCGGTCACCGGCTTGCGCAGGAACCCGCCGATGCCCGCGGCCTCCACCTGCTCCTGCAGGTCCGCATCGGTACGCGCAGTCACCGCCAGCAGCGGCAGCATGTAGCCCTGGTTGCGCAGATGCTGGGCCAGCTCGAAACCACTCAGGCCCGGCAGGTCCAGATCCAGCAGGCCGACATCGAAATCGCCCGCGCTGATCTCGCGCAGCGCCGCCAGCGCATGGCCGGCATGCACCACCTCATGGCCGCGCGCGGTCAACAGGCCGATCACTACATCGGCCACGGTGGCATCGTCCTCCACCAGCAGGATCCGCAGCGCCGGCATGTTCGCCACCGCGTCCTCACCCCGCATCGCCTCGCCGTCTTCGCTCGCGCCATCCTGCTGCAGCGGCAATGGCAGGCTCACCTCGAAGCGGGTGCCACTGCCAAGCTGGCTCTCCACGCGGATCCGGCCCTGCATGGCCTGCGCCAGCTCGCGGCAGATCGCCAGGCCCAGGCCACTGCCACCGTACTGTGCCGCCGTGCGTGCGCCATCGGCCTGCTCGAAGCGGCGGAACAGGCGCTGCTGCTGTTCCTGGCTGATGCCCGGGCCGGTGTCGTGCACTTCGAAATGCAGGCCACGCGGGCCGTCCTCGCAGCGCACAAGCAGGGTGATGGTGCCGCGGCTGGTGAACTTCACGGCGTTGGACAACAGGTTCAGCAGGATCTGCCGTACGCGCATCGCATCGCCGGTCGCCTGCAGGCCCGCCGGCAGCTGGTTGTCCAGCACGAAGCGCAGGCCCTTCTGCGCGGCCAGCGGTCCCATCAGGGCGGCGAGGTCCTGCAGCAGGCCGTTCAGTGCGAACGGTCGCGACTGCAGCTCCAGGCGCCCCGATTCGATCCGGGCCAGGTCCAGTGCATCGTTCACCAGGTGCAGCAGGTGCTCGCCGGCATGGCGGATCGACTGCGTGTAACCGCGCTGCTGCGGGTCCAGCGGCGAGGCCAGCAGCAGTTCGCTCATGCCCAGCACGCCGGTCATCGGCGTGCGGATCTCATGGCCCAGGTTGGCCAGGAACCGCGTCTTCGCCGCCGACGCCTGTTCGGCCAGCTCCTGCTTGTGCAGGGCCAGCTGGTAGGCGTGCTTGCGCTGCAGGCGGCGCCGGTACAGCCAGGCGAACCAGCTGGTCAGCAGCAGTGCGATGGACGTCAGCACCAGCAACCCGGACAGGCTGCGCCACCACGGTGGAAGCACATGGAACTCCAGCGCTTCCACCCGCGACCACACGTGGTCGGCCGAGCGCGCCTGCACTTCCAGCCGGTACGCACCCGGCGGCAGGCGCGAGAACAGGCGCTCGCCCCCCGGCCCCACTTCCACCCAGTCCGGGTCGTAACCGGTCAGCCGGTAGCGGTAGCTGTTGGACGCCGAATCGGCGAAGGACAGCAGGCGCGCGACGATGCGCAGGTCGCGATCGCCGTCGGCGATCTGCAGCGGCGTGTCGTGGGTCAGGTCCAGGACCTGTTCGTTGCGGCGCACCTCCACCCGCTCGATCACCAGCGGCGCGCGCCGGGTCGAAGGTCGCACCAGGTCGGGATCGAATGCCACCACACCGGCCGGCGTACCGGCCACCAGCCGCCCGCTCGCCGTGGCGATCAGCGTGTGGTCGCGGAATTCCTGGCTGGGCAGGCCGTCATGCACGCCATACAGGCGCACGCTCTGGCCATCGGCACCCACCCGCACCAGGCCGCGCGCACCGCTGGCCCAGGCGACGCCCCGCGCGTCGACCACCAGGCCGGTCGCGGCGATGGCCGGGTAGCCCTGCTCGCTGCCGATCACCGCCTGCCGCTCCAGGCGCCCGTTGCGCCAGAGGTAGCGCGACAACCGCCCATCCTCGGACAGCCAGACCTGGCCATCGGCGTCCACGTCGATCGCATACACCGGCGTGGCTGGCGCGCCGGGCACGGGCTGGAAGCGCTGTGCCTCCGGCTGCCACTGCAGCAGGCCGCGGCTGCTGGCCAGCCAGATCCGGTCCTGCGGACCGCATTCGACATCCATGTTGAGCTGGCCGGCCTGCAGGCCGTCGCGGCCATTTTCCAGCTGCCGGCGCAGGTGGCCGTCGAGATCGCGCTGCTGCAGGCCCGACGGCAGCATCAGCCACAGGCTGTCGCCGTCGCAGGTCATCATCGCGTCGATGTTGCCTTCCATCGTGGCATCGGCGCCGCTGTCGCCATCCCAGCGACGCAGCGCGCGGCTGCGCGGGTCGTAACGCAGCAGCGCATCGGTCGAACCCACCCAGACCTGGCCGTGCCGATCCTCGCGTACCGAGGTCAGCCAGTGCATGCCGTTGAGGAAGGTGCGGTGCTGCTCGATGTCACCACTGCGCGGGTCGAAGCGGTCCAGCGCACCGTGGCTGCCGACCGTCCACACGCCGCCATTGGCGGACGGGCTGGTGCCCAGCACGTAGGCATTGCGCAGCGACGACGGATCATCCTCCAGCCGCGAGAACACCGAGAACTGCCACCAGCGCGGCAGCAGGTGCCACAGGCCGGCATTGGTACTGGCCAGCCAGATGCCGCCTTCGCGGTCTTCATAGGCGCCGGCCCAGTTCGGCCGCACCTGGCCACGCGCCACGGCGCTGTACAGCGGCACGGTCTGGTACTGGCCATTCACCGCGCGGCCCAGGCCACTGCGCGTATCCAGCCAGTGCCCGCCCTGCTCATCGCGCAGCATCATGCCCAGCACTTCGTCACCGGCGGGCAGCTGCCAGGGCGGTGCCTCGAAGTGGCCGTCGGGCCGGCGCACGGTGGCGCCGGCCACGGTACTGATCCACAGGCTGCCGTCGGGCTCGGCGGTCATGCCGATGACCAGCTGGCTGGGCAGCGCGTCCGCGTCGACGCGTTCGAAATCCGTACCGGTCCAGCGCGCGAGACCGTGCTTCGTCCCCACCCACAGGGTGCCATCGGGCAGGGTCGCCAGGAACGGAATCGAGGCGGCCGGCACGCTGCGAGGGTTGTCCTCTTCAGGCAGGAAGCGCTGCAGGCGGTCCTTGTCATCCAGCCGGTACAGGCCGCCGCCATAGGTGCCGAACCAGATGGAGCCGTCCGGGGTGGAGGCCAGGCTCCACACCGTGTTGCTGGCCATCAGCGGCTGGCTGCTGCGGTCGTAGAAGCGCAGCTGCCGGCGGTCGGCCGACATCCGCACCAGGCCGGCATTCTCGGTGCCGATCCACAGCTCGTTCTGGACATCGACCAGCACGGTCCAGATGCGGTTGTCGCGCAGCCCGTCCTCGGAACGCCAGACACGGTAATTGCGCCCGTCGTAGCGGGCGAGGCCGTCATTGGTGGCGATCCACAGGTAGCCGTAGCGGTCTTCGGCCATGCGGTTGACGGTGTTGGACGGCAGGCCGTCGAACACCGTCACCTGCCGCGGGGTCGGCGGCACCGGCTGCGCGGCCACGGGCGCCAGGACGCACAGGAGGATCAGCAGCAGCGTCGCCGCCCGCAGATACACCACCGATTGCCTCCTCACGCTGCCTGTTGATGGACCCCGCGTTGTGCGGCGTCGGCATGGTAAACCGAAAGTCAGGGCATTCACGCCTGGCAGTGCCTCGATCAGACATCCACCTGGCGTTTTGCCCGGGCCTGCTGGATCGCCGACACCAGCAGGTCGCCGGTCACCGGCTTGCGCAGGAACCCGTCGAAACCGGCGGCGAGCACCTGGGTTTCCGCATACGCATCGGAACGCGCGGTCACCGCCACCAGCGGCAGCTCATAGCCCATCGCACGCAGCTGGCGGGCGATGGCGGTGCCATCCAGCGCCGGCAGGTCGAGGTCGAGCAGGCCGACATCGAAGCCGTCGGTGGCGATCTCCGAAAGCGCTCCCAGCCCGTGCAGCACGTGCACGACCTGGTGCCCGCGTGCGCGCAGCAGGCCGGCGATGACCTCCGCCACGGTCACATCGTCTTCCACCAGCAGGATGCGCAGGGCCGGCAGCACCGGCACCGTGCTCACCTCACTCTGCGCCGACGCCGCCTGGCGGGTCCAGGGCAGCGGAACCCATACGCGGAAACGCGCGCCCCGGCCCAGCTGACTGTCCACGTCGATGCGTCCGCCCATCGCCACTGCCAGTTCCTGGCAGATCGCCAGACCCAGCCCACTGCCGCCGTAGCGCGAGGCGGTGCGCGGCCCGTCGGCCTGTTCGAAGCGGTGGAACAGCCGGCGCTGCTGGTCGGCGTTGATGCCCGGCCCACTGTCGCTGACCTCGAAGGTCACGCCATTGCCATCCTCGTCGAGGATCGCGCCGAGCCCCACGTAACCGCGATCGGTGAACTTGACCGCGTTGCCGAGCAGGTTCAGCAGGATCTGCCGCACCCGCATTTCATCGCCGCTGACGCAGACCGGACCAGGCAGCGCGTCCTCGCGCCGGAACGCCAGCTGCCGCTGCTGGGCCATCGGCTGCATCAGCGCCTGCACCTGGTCGAGCAGGCCGTTCAGATCGAACGGACGGATATCCAGTTCCAGGCGACCCGCTTCGATGCGGGCCAGGTCCAGCGCGTCGTTCACCAGCCGCAGCAGATGGCTGCCGGCCTGCTGGATCGACCCGGCATAGCTGCGCTGCACCGGGTCCAGCTCGGTGGCCAGCAGCAGCTCGCTCATGCCCAGCACGCCGGTCATCGGCGTGCGCACCTCGTGGCCCAGCGTGGCCAGGAAGCGGCTCTTGGCCTGCGAGGCCTGTTCGGCCAGCTGCTGCTTGTGCACGGTCAACTGCCATTGCTGGCGCCGCCGCAGGCGCCGGCGGATCGACCAGACCATCACCAGCAACAACAGCGAGCCCAGCATCAGGTAGCCGAAGATGGCCATGCCGCTGCGCCACCACGGCGGCAGCACCTTCACCTGCAGCCGCTGCGAAGCCGTCCACGGCCCGCTGGCGGTGGCGGCCTGCACTTCGATCGAATACAGCCCCGGTGGCAGCCGCGACAGCGTGCGCTGGCCGTCGCCGCCCTGCTCCACCCAGTTCTGGTCGTAGCCCTCAACGCGGAACCGGTAGCGGTTGCCTTGCGGGTTGGCGTAGGACAGCAGCCGCGCATCGATCTGCAGATCGCGATCATCCGGGCCCAGCAGCAGCGTGCCGGTGGCCGGCAGCGGCTGCCAACCCCGTGCATCGTCGCGGCGCACACGCACCTGCGCGATCACCAGCTGCGAGGGCGGCAGCTCCACGTCGGACGCATCGGGATCGAAACCGACCAGGCCGGTCTGGGTGACTGCGAGCACCCTGCCGTCGGCACCGATCGCCGGCGGCCGTCCGGTGAACTCGGCATCGGGCAGGCCATCGCGTTCGTTGAACTGCTGCACGCGCCGCGTCTGCGGATCCCAGCGCAGCAGCCCGCGCGGCGTGGTCGCCCACACGCGTCCATCGCGGCCCAGCGCCAGCCCGCCCATGCTGACCGGCGGCATGCCGTAAGTGGCATCGACGCGCTGGATCAGGCGCAGGCCCAGGCCATCCCACTGGTAGCGTTCGAACGCTCCCTGTCGCGCCAGCCACACCTGCTGCGGGTCGATCCAGACCATATCGAAGATCTGCCCCTGCGACACCCCGGGCACGGCGACGAAGCGGTCGGCCTGTTCGCGCCAGATGCCCATCGCACCGACCAGCCAGGTCTGGCCGCGCGCGTCGAAGCGGATCTGCTCCACCGGCGCATCGCCTTCGCCGCCCAGCGCGGCCAGCTCGAAGGTGCGCAGCACCCGGCCATCACTGGCGCGATGCTGCAGGCCGAGGTTCATCACCGAAATCCAGACCGTGCCATCCGGAGCCTCGCGCATCAGGTCGATGCGCTGGCGCAGGTCGGCACCACCGGCAATGGGCCAGTCGCGCAGCGTGCGCCGCGCCGGGTCGTAGACGCTCAGGCGCCCCGCACGGCCCAGCCACAAACGGCCATCCGGACGCGGCAGCACCGACCACACTGCACCGCTGCCCAGTTCGCGGTCGCTGGCCAGCAGGCTCAGCGTGCCCTGCGCGTTGACCTGGTAGACACCGTGGGCCGAGCCGACGAAGTAGTTGCGGCCGTCGCTGGCCGCGCTCAGCAGGTACTGGCTGTCCAGCGGACGGCCATCCAGCTGGTACCAGGTGGAAAAGCGCCGCCAGTCCGGCGGCAGGTAGGCCAGGCCCTGGGTCAGCAGCGCCACCCACATGCCACCTTCATGGTCCTGCAGCAGGTCCAGCACGCCGCTGTGGCTGGTCAGGAAACCGCTGCCGCGGTCGCCTTCCAGGCGCCGCAGCTGGGCCGCATCACCGCGCAGCAGGCCATCGGAGGTACCGGCCCAATAACCGCCCTGGCGGTCGGCCAGCACGATCGCCGAACGCAGCTGGGCACTGTCGGCCCAGCGCGGCCGGCTGACCCGGTCCTGCGCATCGATCCGGTACAGGCCATCGTTCTGTGTGCCGATCCAGATCGCACCCTCGGCGTCACGGCTCAGCCGCAGCACGCTCACCGCGCCCAGTTCGCGCGCGGCCACCGCTTCGAAGGCGGTGCCGTTCCAACGTGCCACGCCCGCCTCGGTGCCCAGCCACAGGCGGCCCTGCGCGTCGACCAGGCTGCTGTAGATGGTGTCGCTGGGCAGCCCGCCCGCCGATTGCCGGAAGAAACGCAGGCTGCCGTCCTCGCCCATGCGGCAGACGCCATGGGTGCTGCTGCCGACCCACAGCGCATCCTGGGCATAGGCCAGGGTCCAGGCCTGGCCCTGGCATTCGTTGTTGAGTGCGTCGAAGGATTTGAAGCGCTCACGGTCGGCATCCAGCCGGGCCACGCCCTTGCCGTTGATGCCGACCCAGACGCGGTCGAGCGGATCGACCATCAGCGTTTCGATCTCGTTGCCGGGCAGCGAGCCGGGCTGTTCCGGATCGTGCTGCCAGACCCGCAGGGTGCCGCCGTCATAGCGTGCCAGGCCGCCATCGGTGGCCGCCCAGATGTGCCCGGTGCGGTCTTCGGCCAGGGCCAGCACCATGCGCGAGGGCAAGCCTTCGGCCGCACCGAAACGGCGCAGGCGCGGTGTTTCACCTGCCATGTCCAAGGTCGCCGCGGAGGTGGCCAAGGCCACCAGCAACAGACCTGCCCCTGCGATGCACCGCCAGTACCGGCGCCAGCCGCTCTTCATCCTGAACCCCCTGTCCTGCGCCGATTGTCACACAGGGCCGGGGTCATCGCTGCAACAGGCTGTTTCCAGCCACATTGCCACCACGAACTGTTGCAGCCGTGCACACAGCGCAGCACAGGGCCTGTGCGTATGATCGAGGCACCTTTCCGCCGAGCCCTGCCGATGCGTTCCTGCCTGGCCCTGCTGCCCCTGCTGCTCGCCGCCGCCCCGGCCTGGGCCGGCAACGATGCATGGCGCATCGATCCGGTGCATACCCGCGTGCTGTTCTCGATCGACCACGCTGGTTACTCGCAGGCGATGGGCACGATTTCCGGCAGTGCGGGACAGCTGCGGTTCGATCCCGACAACTGGCGGGAAGCGACCCTGGACGTCGAGATTCCAGTGTCGCGATTGGACCTGGGCGATGACAAATGGAACCAGGCCACCCTCGCCCGCAGCCTGCTCGATGGCGAACGCTTCCCCAGTGCACGCTTCGTCTCCACCCACGTGGAGCCGGTCGATGAGAAGCATGCACAGGTCGCCGGCACCCTGACCCTGCGCGGCGTCAGCCAGCCGGTGGTGCTCGATGTCACCCTCAACGCGGTCAAGCGTTATCCGCTGCCGCCGTTCCGCCGCACCGTCGGCTTCTCGGCCACCACCACGCTCAGCCGCCGCGCCTTCGGCATCACGGCCTGGCCGGGCGTGATCGGTGATGCCGTACAGGTGAGGATCGAGGCCGAAGCGGCGTTCGACCGCAGCGATGCCCCGGGAACTCCCGCCCCTGATTCCCACTCCGACAGCACGACGGCCCCCAAGGATTCCCGATGACCGCCAAGAACACTCCCGCCGCCTGGGGCAGCGTCAGCCAGACCCTGCACTGGTTGATCGCCCTGCTCATCCTTGCCCTGGGCATCGTCGGCCTGACCATGGGTGAACTGCCGAAGACCCCGAAATACTTCTGGGTCTACACCGCACACAAGTCGATCGGCATCACCGTGCTGGCCCTGGTGCTGTTCCGCCTCGGCTGGCGCCTGTATGCCGGCGCGCCGAAGCCGGTGCCGGGCGTGCCCAGCTGGCAGGAACGCATCGCCAGCGCCACCCACGTGCTGCTCTACGTGCTGATGTTCGCCATCCCGCTGTCCGGCTGGCTGTACGACTCGGCCAGCGGCCTGCGTCCGTTCCGCTGGTTCGGCCTGGTCGACGTGCCCAAGCTGAGCGGCCCCGACCCGCAGACCGTCGCGGTGTCCCATGCCATCCACGAATACGGTTTCTGGCTGTTGATCGCGGTGGTGCTGGCCCATGCCGGCGCTGCCTTCTACCACCACCTGTTCCAGCGCGATGCCACCCTCTCGCGGATGTTGCCGCGCGGCTGGCTCGCCTCCCCCCAGAAGGACTGACCGATGACCCTGAAACTGACCACCCCGGCCGCCGTGGCCGCCGCCCTGGCCGGCATGCTGGCCACCGCCCCGGTGCTGGCCGCCGATTACGCGCAGGCCCCCGGCGCCGGCTCGATCCTGGTGTTCGCCACCAAGTACGACGGCGAAGTGTTCACCGGCAGCTTCCCGGGCTTTGCCACCAAGCTCAGCTTCGACCCGGCCAACCCGGCCGCCGGTTCGCTGGACGTGGTGATCCCGCTGGCCGGCGCCAAGAGCGGCAACAGCGACCGTGACTCGACCCTGCAGGGCGCGGACTTCTTCAACGTCGGCAAGTTCGCCACCGCGCATTACACAGCCAAGGGCTTCCGCGCCGTGGGCAACGACCAGTACGCCGCCGATGGCACCCTGGAACTGCGCGGCGTCAGCAAGCCGGTCAC
>DOKO01000200.1 GCA_003510825.1 Stenotrophomonas sp. | reverse complement strand
GCCGCATGCCGAGCTGCGTGATGCGCAGCGCACGCTGCTGGCCGGCGTCGTGCGCCGCGATGGCGAATGGGTGCTGGGCATGGATGGCCGCATCGCCGGCCACAGCGAGAGTGCCGCACAGGTGCTGGCGCTGATCATGCAGGCCGGTGAACTGCACGAGCGCAAGGGCACGCCGGTGCGCCTGGTGTATTCCGATGCGCTGCGCGATGCCGCGCAGGCCGAGGCCAAGGAGAAGGGCCAGACCTTCGAGGAGTACAAGGCCGAACTGGCCGCGGCGATGGCGGCGAAGAAGAACAGCTGACCCGCATCTGCGGTAGTGCCGGCCGCTGGCCGGCACGATCAGAAAGGGGCGGATCCTTGCGGACCCGCCCCTTTTTTCATTTCGCCGCCGGTGCCGCGCTGGCCTGCCAGCCGCACATCTGGCCCTGGTTCTGCTGCTTCAGCCAGTCGTTGACCGGGCTGAAGTACTCGATCATCGGGCCGGCATCGAGCTTGTCACTGCCGGTCAGCTCCTTCAGCGTGGCCTGCCACGGCTGGCTTGCGCCCTTGCTCAGCATCGCCCAGTACTTCTGCCCGGCCTCCTTGTTGCCGTAGAAGGTGCACTCATGCAGCGGGCCCTTGAAGCCGGCCGCGTCGCACAGGCCCTTGTAGAACTGGAACTGCAGGATGCGCGCCAGGAAGTAGCGGGTGTACGGGGTGTTGCCCGGCACGTGGTACTTCGCGCCCGGATCGAAGAACTCCTCGCCACGGGCGCTGGCCGGCGCCACGCCCTGGTACTTCGCCTTCAGGTCCCACCACGCCTTGTTGTAGTTGTCCGGGGTGATCGAACCATCGAACACGCCCCAGCGCCAGCGGTCGATCATCAGGCCGAACGGCAGGAACGACACGCCCGACAGGGCCATGCGCATCTGGTTGTTGATGACCGCCTCGCGGCTCTCGGTCGGCGCGTCCACCAGGCCGATCGAGCTCAGGTACTTGGGCGTCATCGCCAGCACGATGGTGTCGCCGATCGCTTCGTGGAAGCCATCGTTGGCACCGCCCTGGAACAGCGGCGGCAGCGGGTTGTAGGCCAGGTCGTAATACAGGTGGCCCAGCTCATGGTAGATGGTGGTGAAGTTCTCTTCGTTCGGCTTGATGCACATCTTGGTGCGCACGTCGCCTTCCATGTTCATGTCCCAGGCACTGGCGTGGCAGACCACGTCGCGGTCATCGGGCTTGATGAACTGGGTACGTTCCCAGTACGACTGCGGCAGCGAGGGCATGCCCAGCGACACGTAGAAGTCCTGCGCGCGTTCGGTCATCTGCTTGGCGGTGCGCAGTTCGGCCTCGCGCTGCGCCTTGTACTGCGCCGCGACGTTGGCATCCTTGCCGGCCTTGGCCAGCGCCGCGCTCAGGTTGGCCTGGTACTGCTTTTCCAGCGCCGCGGTGATGTCCAGGCTGCCGGCACCCGGGTACGGTTCCAGCTGGTCCCACAGGTTGGACCAGTCCTGCTGCCACATGTTGCCCATCAGGTGCGCGGCGATCAGGCCGTTGCCCACTTCGGCCTTGTCCTTGCCGTAGGTCTTGTCCAGCTTGCCACGCGCATAGCAGTGCAGCTGCTCGTACATCGGCTTGACCTGTTCCCACAGGCGGTCGGTTTCCGGCCCGATCTGCTCCGGCGGCATGTCGTAGCCGCTGCGCCACATCTGCCCGGCATCGGTGAAGCCCATGCCCTTGGCGCCTTCATTGACCAGGCTGACGAACTGCTGGTAATCGCCGCGCATGCTCTTGGTGGTGCTGTGCCAGCCCTGCCAGGCATCGAGCTGCGCGTCGTAGTCGCGGCTGCGCGCCAGCACCTGTTCCAGCTCGCCGAGCTGGCGGCAGGAGTTGGGATCGTTGGCATCGGTGCAGTACTTGCCCGCGCCGTAGCTGCCTTCCATGCGGGTGGCGATCTGGGTCAGCTGGGCCAGCTTGGCCGGATCACGCGGCGCCGGCATCGAGGACATCAGCTTCAGCAGGTGGATGGCGCGCTTGCTGTCCTCGCTCATCGGCTGGCCTTCGAACTTGCCGGCCTGTTCGATCCAGCTGTTGAGCTGGGTCAGCGAGCGCTCGTTGGCCTTGGCGGCGATGCGTTCGGAATCGCTGTTGATGTAGGTGGAGGACAGCCACTGTGCCGAGGTCATCTCCGGGTAGGCGGCCTTGAATTCGGCGTTGATGCGGGCGACGAACTGGTCGGCGGTCTCGCCGGCGGGCGCGCTGGCGGTGGCGGCCTCGGTGCCGGGCGAAGGTTCCTTTTTGCAGGCGACCAGGGCCAGCGTGGCGGCGGCGATAGCCGAGGCCAGCAGGAGATGGCGGTGAGTCACGGGCGGTCCTTGGGTGGTGAACGACGGCCGAAGGCTAGTGGGCCGTCGTTGCCACCGCAAGTGGCAAAGGTTCGGCAGGGCTGCGCCCTGCACCTGCAGAGGCCGAAGCCGAAGCCGAAGCAAGATCAAAAGCCTGCATTCCGCGGGATGGCGGGGCACTGTGGGTTTGCGGGGACGCCGT
>DOKO01000201.1 GCA_003510825.1 Stenotrophomonas sp. | reverse complement strand
GGTGCAGAAGCAGGATGCGGACATGAGCGCTGCGGCACTGAAGGCCGCGCAGCTGGTGGACAGCAACCGTGCCGGTGAGCTGTGGGACGGTGCCTCGGCCGTGGCCCGCCGCGCGGTGCCCAAGGCGGCGTTCGTCAGCCAGCTGGCCGCCGATCGCACCCGCCTTGGCACCATGAACGGCCGCGGCCAGCCCACCATCACGCGGGTCAAGTACGCCGCCGGAGCTGCCGTGCCGGAAGGCCTGTACATCAATGTCAGCTTCCCGACCCGCTTCGCCAACAGCGCGCAGCCGGTGCGCGAACTGGTCTCGTTCCGTTTCGACGAGGACAAGACCTGGCGCCTGGCCGGCTACAGCCTGCGCGCGTCCGCACCCTGACGGAGAACCTCGATGGCCACTGAGCTGACCCTGCTGGCCTGGGCGATGCTGCTCGGCTTCGTGTACATCTTCGCCTCGTCCGCCGTGGTCACCCGCGAGCGCGGCATGAAGTGGAACGCGTCGGCGCGTGATGCGCCCGACGTGCCACTGAGCCCGCTGGCAGGAAGGCTGAAGCGGGCGCAGGCCAACTTCTTCGAAACGTTCCCGTTCTTCGCTGCCGCCGCGATCGCGGTGGTGGTGGCCGGGCGCAGCAACGAGACCACGGTGCTGGCCGCGCAGGTCTATTTCTGGGCGCGGGTGGTCTACCTGCCGCTGTACGCGGCAGGCGTGCCCTACGTGCGCAGCCTGGTCTGGGTGGTCTCGATCGTGGCGATCTTCAAGCTGGTGTTCGCACTGCTCTGAGGCAGGCGCGGGCCTGATCCAGATCAAGGCCAGTCATGCGCCTGGCGCTATGCTGGGGGCGACTGGAATCAACGGCAGGAGGCGCGGATGCGCAGGATGGACGTGGTGGTGGTCGGTGCGGGCCCAGCGGGCCTGTGCTTTGCGCGTGCGCTGGCCGGCAGCGGCCTGCAGGTCGGCCTGGTCGAGGTGCAGCCGCGCCAGGCGCTGGCCCAGGCGGCCTTCGATGGCCGCGAGATTGCCCTGACCCATGCGTCTCGACAGAGCCTGGAACAGCTGGGCCTGTGGCAGCGCCTGCCCGAAGCGGAAATTTCCGAGCTGCGCGATGCGCGGGTGTTGAACGGCGGTTCGCCGTTCGCGCTGACCTTCGCCAGTGGCCAGCGCGATGGCCAACCGCTGGGTTGGCTGGTGCCCAACCACCTGATCCGCCGTGCCGCCTGGGATGCGGTGCAGGGCCAGGATGGGCTGGAGCTGTTTGACGGCCGCAAAGTGCTGGCCGTGCAGGCCGACGCCCAGGGCCACGTGGTCACGCTGGATGACGGCAGCGAACTGCATGCCCGCCTCCTTGTCGCCGCCGACAGCCGCTTCTCCGCCACCCGCCGCATGCTCGGCATCGGCGCGCAGATGCGCGACTTCGGCAAGTCGATGCTGGTCTGCCGCATGCAGGTTGAGCGCGACCACCATCATGCCGCGTGGGAATGGTTCGGCTATGGCCGCACGATGGCGCTGCTGCCGCTCAACGAAGGCCAGGCCTCGGCGGTGATCACCCTCCCGCCGCGGCAGATCGAGGAACTGCTGGCGATGGACGAGGTGGGCTTCGGCGACGCCATCACGGCGAGTTTCGAGCACCGCCTGGGGCAGATGCAGCCGGTGGCCACGCCGCAGGCCTATCCGCTGGTGGGGGTGTACGCGCACCGCTTCGTCGGCGAGCGTTCCGCGCTGATCGGCGATGCCGCGGTGGGCATGCATCCGGTCACCGCGCATGGGTTCAACCTGGGCCTGGCCAGCGCACAACGGCTGGCGCAGGGCATCCTGGGGCAGCAGCGGCGGGGCGCGGACATCGCCGCGGCCGGCATGCTGGCTGCTTACCAGCGCGGTCACCGGCTGGCGTCACGGCCGCTGTACGAGGCCACCAACGCCATTGCCAGCCTGTATACCGATGACCGCCGGCCGGCACGCCTGCTGCGCGCGGCCGGGTTGCGGGTGGCGCAGGGCGTGGCGCCGTTCCGGCAGCTGATCGCCTCGCACCTGACCCAGCGGGTGGCCTGAACCGGCCGCCGCGCCCGGATCAGCCGGCGGCCAGCACCCGGATCTGGCTGTCGGCGAATTCGACCACCTGGCCTGCGCGGATCTTGCAGGCCTTGCGCAGCTCGACCTCGCCGTCCACCAGCACCTGGCCCTCGCTGATGACCATCTTGGCCTCGCCGCCACTGGTGACCAGGTCGGCCAGCTTCAGCAGCTGCTTGAGTTCGACGTACTCGCCGTCGAGGTCGAATTCGAGGATCTGCATGGTGGGGGTATCCTTGGTAAGCGGGCGGGAAGGGCGCGTATTGTGCGCCAGCGCGCCGCGGAAGGGGATGCGAATGGTTTCCTGTACGCATGGTTCAGGAAGAGTGCGGTATCATTCCGCTCTGAGTGAGTGAAATCTCCTCCGACCGAGCAGCGCCAGGGCACGCGATAAGAAGGGCGCCCAAAGCGCGGACCATCCCTTTTTTATCGCACTGCCATGCAGATGGCCGTGCCTTTGGAGTTCCCCATGTCCCAAGAATCCCCGGCGCAGCTGCAGTTCGCGCAGCTCGGCCTGTCCGAGCCCGTCATGCAGGCCGTCAGCGCCATCGGCTATGAAAACCCGTCGCCGATCCAGGCCGCCACCATCCCGGCGATGCTGGAAGGCCGCGACGTTCTCGGCCAGGCGCAGACCGGTACCGGCAAGACGGCGGCCTTCGCCCTGCCGGTACTGTCCAACATCGACCTGCAGCAGATCAAGCCCCAGGCGCTGGTGCTGGCCCCGACCCGCGAGCTGGCCATCCAGGTCGCCGAGGCCTTCCAGTCCTATTCGTCGAAGATCCCCGGCTTCCGCGTGCTGCCGGTGTACGGCGGCCAGCCCTACGGCCAGCAGCTGTCGGCCCTGCGCCGCGGCGTGCACATCGTCGTCGGTACCCCCGGCCGCGTGATCGACCACCTGGACCGCAGCACTCTGGACCTGTCCGAGCTGAAGACCCTGGTGCTGGACGAGGCCGATGAAATGCTGCGCATGGGCTTCATCGACGACGTCGAAGCCGTGCTGAAGAAGCTGCCGGAACAGCGCCAGGTGGCCCTGTTCTCGGCCACCATGCCGCCGCAGATCCGTCGCATCGCCCAGACCTACCTGCAGGATCCGGTCGAAGTCACCATCCAGGCCAAGACCACCACCTCGGCCAACATCCGCCAGCGCTACTGGTGGGTGAGCGGCATGCACAAGCTGGACGCGCTGACCCGCATCCTGGAAGTCGAGCCGTTCGACGCGATGATCATCTTCGCCCGTACCAAGGCCGGCACCGAAGAACTGGCCAGCAAGCTGCAGGCCCGTGGCCTGGCCGCTGCCGCCATCAACGGTGACATGCAGCAGGCCCAGCGTGAGCGCACCATCGCCATGCTGAAGGAAGGCAAGCTGGACATCCTGGTCGCCACCGACGTGGCCGCCCGCGGCCTGGACGTGGAGCGCATCAGCCACGTGCTGAACTACGACATTCCGTACGACACCGAAAGCTACGTGCACCGCATCGGCCGTACCGGTCGTGCCGGCCGCAGCGGCGAGGCGATCCTGTTCGCCACCCCGCGCGAGAAGGGCATGCTGCGCCAGATCGAGCGCGCCACCCGCCAGCCGATCGAAGAGATGCAGCTGCCGAGCGTGGAAGCGGTCAACGACAACCGCATCAACAAGTTCACCACCCGCATCACCGAAACCCTCGGCGCAGGTGGCCTGGACTTCTACCGCCAGCTGCTGGAGCGTTTCGAGACCGAGCAGAACGTGCCGGCCATCGAAGTCGCTGCTGCCCTGGCCAAGATGCTGCAGGGCGATACCCCGTTCCTGCTGCAGGCGCCGGTGCGTGCCCCGCGTGAAGAGCGCGCCCCGCGTGAGCGTTTCGACCGTGGCGACCGCCCGGAACGTGGCGATCGCTTCGACCGCAACGAGCGTGGTCCGCGCTTCGAGCGTGGCCCGCGCCGTGAAGACGGCGAAGGTGGTTTCGAGCAGCGTCCGCGCCGTGACGTGCCGCCGCGCGGTGCACCGGAGCAGGGCATGGAGACCTACCGCATCTCGGTGGGCCACCAGCACGGCGTGAAGCCGGCCAACATCGTCGGCGCCATCGCCAACGAAGCGGGCCTGGAAAGCCGCTTCATCGGCCGCATCGACATCCACGACGACTTCTCGCTGCTGGACCTGCCGGCGCAGATGCCGCAGGACGTGCTCTCGCACCTGCAGAAGGTGTGGGTGTCCGGCCAGCAGCTGCAGATGCGTGCGCTGGCCCCGGGTGAAGACACCAACCCGGCACCGCGTCCGTTCAAGCCGCGCTTCGACAAGCGTGGTCCGGGTGGTCCGGGCGGTCCGCGCCGTAGTGGTCCGGGCGGCCCGGGTGGTCACGGTGGTCCGGGTGGCGACCGCGGCGGTGACCGCGACAGCCGTCCGCCGCGTCGTGACGGCTTCAAGCCGCGCGGCCCGCGCAGCTACTGATCCACCGCGAAGTGCCTGAACAACGCCAGCCCCCGGGCTGGCGTTGTCCGTTTCGGGCCACAGAAAGGGGGGCGGAGGGGATTGAATCGATTCAGTCCCCTCCGCCCCCCTTCCCGTGGTGCGGCTTCGCATGGTCCACACATGGGCAGCCATAGGCTGGCATAGTTGATCAAGGAGGCTGTCACGGCACATTCGGGGGGATCCGGGATGGGTAGAGGCAAGGAGCAGCATCGGCGGCGGGTACCGATGACCCGTGGTCTGTGGGTGCGGTTTGTACTTCTGACGGGCATGGCGATCGGACTGGTCGGCCTGTCCGCGTTGATCCAGGAACTGCAGGCGGCGTCCACCGCCTGGATTGCGGGCCAGGGGCACTGGTCGCGTGGCCAGCAGGATGCCACCGCCGCGCTCAGCCGTTATCTGGCACGCGGTGATGCGCATGATCTGGACGATGCCCGGCGCGCCCTGCAGGTGCCGCTGGGTGATCTGCATGCGCGCTTGGCCCTGGAACAGCCCGAGCCGGACCTGGCGAAGGCGCGCGAGGGCTTCCTGCGCGGCGGCAACGCACGCGAGGACGTCTCGCGGCTGATTTTCTCGTTCCGTTACGCACGCGACCTCGGCGAGTTCAGTGAAGCCACCCGGTTGTGGCGGCAGACCGACACGCACCTGCTGGCCATGCAGGCGCTGATCGACGAACTGGACAAGGTGCCGCCGCAATCACTGCAGCAGCCCCGCGTGCGCGACCACTACATGCAGCGTGTGCACGACGTGGACCTGCAGCTGCAATCGCAGGCCGAAGCATTTTCCCAGGCCCTGCTGCGCATGGCACATACGGTGCGCATCGCCACGCTCATCGTCGGCGGCTTCTCCGTACTGATCATCACCCTGATGGCAGTAGCCCTGGCACGCCGGGTCGGCAAGGACCTGACCGAGCATGAAAGCCGCTTCCGTGCGGCCTTCTACCAGGCCAACGTGGGCATGCTGAAGCTGGATGCGGCCGGGCGGGTGATGGAGGCCAACCAGGCCATGGCGGACATCCTGGACTACCGCCGCGACGTGCTGCAGCAGATGGCGCTCGGCGACCTGTTGATGGATGGCGAGCTGGTGCTGGACGCTGACGGTCGCATCGACTGGGATCGCCAGCTGCGGCCGGGCGAACTGCGCTTCCGCCGCCGCGACGGCAGCCTGGTCTGGGGCCGCTGGAGCGGCACCGCCGTGCGCAGTGACGGCGGCCGGCTGTCGGTGTTCTCCATCATCGAGGATGTCAGCCAGAACCATGCGCTGGCCCGTGAGATCGAGCACCACGCCAGCCACGATCCGCTCACCGGACTGATCAACCGCCGCGAGATCGAGCGGTTGCTGGAACGCGCGCTGCTGCAGGTCCGCTCGGAGGGCGGCACGCATTCGCTGTGCTACATCAACCTGGACCACTTCAAGCTGGTCAACGACAGCTTCGGCCACGCCGCGGGTGACCAGATGCTGCGTGGCTTCGCCGAGTACCTGGTGGGCGCGGTGCGCGACGGTGACTGGGTTGGGCGGCTGGGCGCCGACGAATTCGCTGTGTTCCTCGGCCGGGCCAGCCAGGACGAGGCCAAGCGCGTGCTGCAGCGGCTGATCCGCAACCTGGGGCAGGCCACGTTCCCGATCAGCGAGGGCAGCCCGCAGCTGAGCTGCAGCATCGGCGTGGTGGAAGTGACCGCCGATGCGCCCGACGTGAACTGGCTGATGAGTGCCGCCGACAGCGCCTGCTATGCAGCCAAGCAGGCCGGTCGCAACCGCGTGCACTGTTTCAACGAGGACCGCCTCGCGCTGGACGAACGCCGCCACGAGGCCGAACGCCTGCAGCGGGTGAGCCGGGCGATGGCCGAGAACCGCATGCTGCTGTATGCCCAGCGCATCGCCAAGGTCGGCGATCCCGGCTACCTGCATTACGAGGTGCTGGTGCGCATGCGCGATGCCGACGGCGCGCTGCACCTGCCGGGCCAGTTCATGCCGGCGGTGGAGCGCTATGGCATGGCCGTGGCGCTGGACCGCCATGTGCTCGGCCTGTTGTTCCGCCACCTGCAGGTCTGCCCGGCGCACGTGCGCCAGCTAGGCCTGTGCAACGTCAACGTGTCGGCGCAGTCGATCGCCGAGCCAAGCTTCCTGGCCTTCGTCTGCGACCTGCTGGAACGTAACCGCGCGCTGGCGGCCAAGCTCTGTTTCGAAGTGACCGAGACGGCGGCGATCAGCAACCTGACCCAGGCGCGGGCGTTCATCGATGCGGTGAAGGCGCGGGGCTGCCGGATGGCGCTGGATGACTTTGGCTCGGGCCTGTCCTCGTTCGGGTATCTGCGGCAGCTGCCGGCGGACATCCTGAAGATCGACGGCGCGTTCGTGCGGGACATGGACACCGATGCGGTGAGCCGGGCGACGGTACGGGCGATCAGCGAGCTGGGGCGCGAGCTGCAGATGGAAGTGGTGGCCGAGTGGGTGGAGACGGCCGAGGTGGCACAGACGCTGGCCGACATGGGGGTGGAGGGGCTGCAGGGCTATGCGATCGAGCGGCCGCAGCCACTGGAGCGGTTGACGCTGGCCAACCAGCGGCCGGTGCGGCTGGTGGGCACCCAGGGCCCACCGGGGTAGGGGTTTTCGGCAGGGCTTGCAGCCCTGCACCTGCTTCAATCCAGGGCAACGTCAAAAGCCGAAGCGGCATTCCGTGGGATGGCGGGGCGGTGTGGGGGGTCAGGACACGCCGTAAACCCATCCATGGGGGCTCGTAGG
>DOKO01000053.1:3825-4104 GCA_003510825.1 Stenotrophomonas sp. | reverse complement strand
ACGCTCTTCCGATCTGCCGCCAAGGCCGACGCTGCCGCTCCCCAGCGCAGCCGTGCCGATGCCGCCGCCAGCGCCACCCTGGCCGCCCTGCTGCCGCATCTGGCCGCCAATGACACCATTCCCCTGATGGACCGCTCGGCGATGGTCGCCGGCGACCTCAGCCGCCTGCTTGCCAACTACGACACCAGCAGCGCCGCCAATGGCAGCGTCGTTGGCACCGAGGCCGACAACGGCAAGGTGCAGTCCCTGCTGCGCCGCGCGATGACCCTGCTGGGCACC
>DOKO01000053.1:468-3599 GCA_003510825.1 Stenotrophomonas sp. | reverse complement strand
CCCCGTACCGTTGGGGTGGCAGCAACCCGGACAGCGGCTTCGACTGCAGCGGCCTGGTCGGCTACGTGTTCCGCTCGGCGCTGGGCATCGAGCTGCCGCGCGTCTCGCGCGAAATGGCCCATGACAACAATGCCGAACTGATCAACGACCGCGCCGCGCTGGCTGCGGGCGACCTGGTCTTCTTCGGCCGCAAGGGTCGCGTCGACCACGTCGGCATCTATGTCGGCGAAGGCCGCTTCCTGCACGCACCGAGCACTGGCAAGGATGTCCGCGTCGACACCCTGCTCAGCGGCTACTGGGGCAACAAGTTCATGCAGGCCCGCCGCGTCGACCTCTGACCCGGACGCCCCGCCCCGCACTGGAAGCCGCTGCCCTGCAGCGGCTTTTTTGATGTCCGCCTCCGCTGAAGTGCAGATGCGTGGCCGCTGGCCGCCGCTGCCTGCGTTGGTCACTGATGTCACGGCGGGATACCTGCCGCGACCGGCCGCTGGACGCGGCCATGGCATCCCGGCGTGGGGCGGCACGCGGCGATGCCCGGTCTGACACCGCCCGCGTTGCCCGGATGCTTGGGGGAAGGCATGGCGGCAAGCCTGCAGGTTCCATCACGCTGTGTGATCTGGTTCGGCCAGCCACTGGCGAGCGAGCGCGACGCGCTGGCGGCCGCCGGCTGGCAGCTGCGCTGCGTCAGTCCCTCGCCGGCCATGGCCGTGGGCCTGCGCGGTCGCGACCATCTGGTGGCCGTGCTGGACCTGCGCCACCTGGATGCGGAGGCGCTGCAACCCATGCTGCCGTGGGTCGAGCAGCACCACCACCTGCCCTGGCTGGCCGTGCTGCCGGGCGGCCTGGATGCGCCGCCGCCCAGCTGGGCGCCGCTGCTGCGCGCCTGCCAGGACCAGTTCACCCTGCCCCGCGAGCTGCAGGACCTGCTGACCGCGATGCAGCGCGAGTGCGGCGAGGATGATCCGCCCGCAGCGGCGATACGCGACGGCGGCGGCCTGCCCGCGCTGATCGGCGACAGCCCGGCCCTGCTGGCCGTGCGCGCGTCCCTGCACAAGTTCGCGCCGGTCGAGCTGCCGGTGCTGGTCACCGGCGAAACCGGCACCGGCAAGGAACTGGCCGCGCAGGCCCTGCACGCCTTGTCCGGGCGCGCCGGCCGGTCCTTCCTGGCAGTCAACTGCGGGGCCATCCCGGCCAGCCTGGTGCAGTCGGAGCTGTTCGGCCACGAGCGCGGCGCCTTCACCGGGGCCGCCCAGCGCCGGGTCGGCCTGTTCGAAACGGCCGACGGCGGCACCGTGTTCCTGGACGAGGTGGGCGACCTGCCTGCCGATGCACAGACCAGCCTGCTGCGCGTGCTGCAGGAAGGCACGCTGGAGCGGGTCGGCAGCAACCAGCTCCTGCGGGTGGATGTCCGCGTGCTGGCGGCGACCCACGTCGACCTTGAACAGGCCGTCGCCCAGGGGCGGTTCCGCCGCGATCTGTACTACCGCCTCAACGTACTGCGGCTGCCGATGCCAGCGCTGCGCGACCGTGGCAACGACGTGCTGCTGCTGGCCGAGCATTTCCTGCGCGGCTTCCGCAACCGCCATCCCGGTCGCGCCCGTGGCTTCGATCCCGGTGCGCGCGTGGCGATGCGGCACTTCGACTGGCCGGGCAATGTGCGCGAGCTGTTGAACCGCGTGCAGCGCGCGGCGATCGTCAGCGAACACGAGCTGATCAGCGCCAGCGATCTGGATCTGGCCGACGCCGACGCCCCCTCGCCGCGCGCGGTGCTGCAGGACGCGCGCGGCCAGGTCGAGCGCGATGTGCTGCTGCGGACGCTGAAGATGCATGGCTACAACGTGTCGGCCTGCGCGCGGCACATGCAGGTGTCGCGGGTGACGGTGTACCGGTTGTGCCGGAAGCATCGCCTGGAGCTGCCGCCGGAGCGGTAGTGCCGGGCGCTGCCCGGCAGGCAAAGCCGCCGCCGTTGACGTTGACTTGGGTCCGCCTTGAAGCGAGCCGAGCACCGCAGGGGAACCAGGGGCGAAGAGGCGCGGGTGTCTGAGCGCAGCGAGTTCCGCGCCGTCCCCTGGTTCACCGAGGAGCGCAGGGTACCGGCGCGCGCAGCGCGGCGGCTCGCGGACGGCGGCGTGTTTCTTTGGTTACTTTCTTTGCACGAGCAAAGAAAGTGACACCCCTCCGCGGTCGCGGGAAACGGCTGCGGGGCAGCGCCCGGCACTACCATGCGTGAGCGCCGCGGCGAAAAAAAGAACGCCGGGCCAGGCCCGGCGTTGCCGATGCAGGATCACCGCAATCAGCTACAACATGTACGGCACCTTGAACGACAGCGTGAAGTCCGGTGCATCCGGAGTCAGGCCGATGCCCAGCAGGGTCACCATCGTCGCGTGCTGGTTCAGCGCATAGGTCACGCCCAGGTTCAACGACGCCGCATTGGCATCGCTGCCGATCACCTTCACCCACTGCCCGCCCTGGAACCGCGTCGACGCGCGTGCACTGATCTTGTCGCTGAAGGAAATGCTCAGGCTGGTGCGTTCGTTGAACGCGAAGGCCACGCCGGCACCGAAGTACACCGAACCGCCCAGCTTCACATCGCCGGGGTTCACGGTGTCCGGGTTGCTGTCGATATCGTCGAAGCCACGCGGGAAGGAATGGATGTAGCCGGCGTTGGCGAACAGGATCGCCGGATCGGCGGTCTTCACCATCGACACGCCCAGATTGGCCTGCCAGACGCCGTTGCCGGTCGGCTGTTCGCGCGGCACCGCGAAGCGGATGTAGTCATCGTCATCGCGCTCGATCACCCGCCAGTCCAGGCCATACGGTGCGCGGCCGGTCGGTGCGGTGACGCCGCCGGTCAGCACCGTTTCCGGGCGCCAGCCACGCTCGCCGAACAGGCGGTAGTTTGCGCTCATGCTGACATCGCCGATGCCGTTGCCGTTGGTCTCCTCCTGGGCGATGGCCGCCGCCGCGCCGCCCGCACCGCCCTTCTGGTACACGGTGCGCCGCGCCAGGTAGGGCACGTCCATGTTCAACGTCAGGTTCGGGCTGACACCCCAGCGCGCGGCCAGGTTGTAGGTCAGCGAATCGGACTCGACATTCTCGATGGCGATGTTGCCGAGGAAGATCGCATCCAG
>DOKO01000053.1:0-220 GCA_003510825.1 Stenotrophomonas sp. | reverse complement strand
GCCGAGGAAGATCGCATCCAGTGCCAGGAAGCCGTTGAGGGAGAGCTGCTTGCGGTCATAGCGCGCGTAGGTGAGGCTGTTTTCTACGGTGAACTTGCGCGAGAACAGCGCCGCCTGCTGCTGTTTCACATCGTCCACGCTGCGCCGCGCCTCCTGCTTGGCCTGCTGGGCCTCGGCCGCGGTACTGGCATAGCCTTCGCTGCTCGGTGGCACGGCCGCC
>DOKO01000174.1:4328-4690 GCA_003510825.1 Stenotrophomonas sp. | reverse complement strand
GCATGCACCATCAGGTAGGGCGCATCGACCTGGTCGACGTAGCGGTCGGGGTGGGCCGGGTCGCTGCTGCGCTCGACCACCCGCGCCGGCCGTGCCGGGCCCTGCTCACCGGGGACCTGGCCATCCGGCCACAGGGCGATCCGCTCGCCGGCCAGCTCCTGGCCGGGGCGTTCGTTGTCGCGCGGCGGCGCGGCGGTGGAGGTCAACGGCAGGGCCAGCAACAGCCCGCACAACAACAGCACGACAGGACGCAGACGCATGGCAGGCAACGGCTCCGGCAGGACGGGGACAGGGTGCCTGGTGCATCCGGTGGCAGCACGTGATGCGCTGCGGCTTGCACGATGACACCGGTTTACCATATA
>DOKO01000174.1:0-4094 GCA_003510825.1 Stenotrophomonas sp. | reverse complement strand
ATGACACCGGTTTACCATATACACCTCCTGCAGACGCTGTCGATGGGCAGTGCAACAAACACAGGGAGACCGTTCTTGAGCAACGAACACGGCACACATGGGCAGACGCCGCCGCCGGACGATGCGGCCGCGATCGCCCAGGCCTTCACCACCGCCCGCCGCGCGGGGCAGTCATTGGCCGCATTCCCGGGCACCATCCCGGACACCCTGGTGGGTGCCTACCAGGTACAGGACCTGGCCATCGCCGCCTGGGATGACCGCGTGGTCGGCTGGAAAGTGGGCTACATCGCCGCCGAGCGCCGTGATGTCTCCGCGGATGACCGCCTGCTGGGCCCGGTTTTCTCTCGTCAGCTGAAAAATGCTACCGGTGGAACAACGGACATTCCGGTGTTCGTCGGCGGCTTTGCCGCGGTCGAAGCGGAGTACGTGCTGGAGCTGTTGGAGGACGCTCCGGCCGGACAACTGCACTGGTCGCCGGAACAGGCTGAAGCCCTGCCCGCGCGCCTGTACATCGGCGTGGAAGTGGCCAGCAGCCCGCTGGCCACCATCAACGAACTCGGCCCGCGCGTGGTGGTGTCCGATTTCGGCAACAACAACGGCCTGGTGCTGGGGCCGGAGATCGTCGACTGGACCGCACGCGACGAAACCTCGCTGCGTGCCGAGACGCTGATCGAAGGCGAAGTGGTCGGCACCGGTGGTGCGACGCGCCTGCCGGGTGGCCTGCGCGCCGCCTATGCGTTCGCGCTGTCCCGTTCGGCGCTGCGTGGCCGGCCGCTGCGCAAGGGCGACCTGATCGCCACCGGCAACGCCACCGGCATCCATGACATCACCGCCGGGCAGACCGCGCTGGTGCGTTTCGCCGGCTTCGGCGACATTGCCTGCCGGGCCGTGCCAGCGGGATGACCGCCGGCCAGCCCTGGTGAACACGCGCGGGAGGGCGCAGATGATCACACGACGTAATTTCCTGGCCGGTGGCGCTGCAGCCCTGGCCACGCCGATGCTCGCGGCCTGTGGCCGCGGGCCGGCCGCTGGTGTTGACGGCGGCACCCTGCTGACCGCCACCGACGTGCACGTGGCCGACTACCCCACCGTCACTGCGGTGAAGTGGATCGGCGAGACGCTGGAACGCGAGACCAACGGCCGCCTGCGGCTGCGCCAGTACCACTCGGGCCAGCTTGGTCGCGAGTCGGAAGCGATCGACATGGCCCGCTTCGGTGCCATCGACATCACCCGCGTCTACGCCGGTGCGCTGAACAACGCCTTCCCGCTGACCCAGGCGCTGTGCCTGCCCTACGTGTTCAAGTCGGTGGCGCACCAGCGTGCCGCACTGGACGACGGCGTGGCCGAGGCCGTGCTGCGCGGTTTCGAGAGCCGCGATTTGGTCGGCCTGGCGATCTACGACTCCGGCGCGCGCTGCTTCTACAACACCAAGCATCCGATCGTTTCGCCGAAGGACCTGCATGGCCTGAAGCTGCGCGTGGCCTCCTCGGACATCTTCATCCAGCTGATGCGCCTGCTCGGTGCCAACCCCACGCCGATGTCGCTGGGCGATACGTTCTCGGGCATGGAAACGCACATGATCGACGGTGCCGAGAACAACATGCGCAGCTTCCACTCGAGCCGTCATTTCGAGGCCGCGCACTACTGGTCGCAGAGCGATCACTCCTATGCGCCGGACGTGCTGCTGATGTCGCGCGCCAGCTTCGAACGGCTGAGCCCCGATGACCGCCAGCTGCTGCTGCATACCGCGCGTGCTTCGGTGGGCGTGATGCGCGAACAGTGGGATGCATCGGAAAGCATTGCGCGCCGCGCGGTGCTCGACTTCGGGGTGAAAGCCAACGAAGTGGACATGCCTGCCTTCCGCGCCGCGGCCCAGCCGCTGCTGGAGGAGTACCTGCAACAGCCGGACATCGCCGCGCTGGTCGACCGCATCCGCGCTGCCTGAGGAACCTGCCATGACCGAGACCTTGTCGCCCGCCGCCGGGCCGGGACAGCGCCTGCTGGACCGCATCGCCGACATCGCCATCTACTGTGCCGTTGCCGCCCTCCTGGGGCTGGTGGTGGTGCAGGGCTGGCAGGTGTTCGCCCGCTACGTCATCAACGATTCGCCCAGCTGGACCGAGCCGGTCACCCTGCTGCTGCTGGCCACGGCGATGAGCCTGGGCGCGGCCTGTGGCGTGCACACCAACCGCCACTTCGGCTTCTTCCTGCTGCACGCCTACATGGGCCCTGGCCTGCGTCGCGCGGTGGACGTGCTGGTGCAGCTGGTGGTGGCAGTGCTGGGCGGCTTCATCGCCTTCTGGTCGGCAGACCTGCTGCTGGACGGGATGGACATCAAGACTGCCGGTGCCAACCTGCCGCAGAGCATCAACTACCTGCCGCTGGCGGTGGGTGGTGCGCTGATGGTGCTGTTCGCACTCAACCGTGCGTGGAAAGCGCTGCAGGCCAGCGACGCTGGCAGCGACGACGCTGAAGGAGATCGTTGACCCATGGGCATCACCATCCTGTTCGCCGTATTCGCCGTGCTGCTGCTGCTCGGCGTGCCGGTGGCCTACGCACTGGCCGCGGCCGCGCTGGCCACCCTGCTTTACCTGGACATCCCCAGCATCGTGCTGGTGCAGCAGATCTCGGCCGGCACCGGCTCGGCTTCGCTGATCGCCATTCCATTGTTCATCTTCGCCGGCGAAATCATGATGCGCGGCGGCATCTCCGAGCGCCTGATCGCACTGGCATCCTCGCTGGTCGGCCGCATGCGCGGTGGCCTCGGCCAGGTGTCGATCCTGTCCTCGCTGTTCTTCGGCGGCGTATCCGGCTCGGCCATCGCCGATGTCTCGGCGGTCGGCGGCACGATGATCCCGCAGATGGTCAAGCGCGGCTATGACCGCGACTTCGCAGTGAACGTCAGCATCACCGCCGCGCTGGTGGCGCTGCTGGTGCCGCCCTCACACAACCTGATCCTGTTCTCGGCCGCGGCCGGCGGTGGCCTGTCCATCGCCGATCTGTTCGCCGCAGGCATCGTGCCGGCACTGCTGATGACCGTCGCCCTGATGCTGACCGGCTACGCCGTGGCACGCCGCCGCGGCTATGGCGTGGAAATCTTCCCGGGCTGGCGCGCGGTGCTGCTGCGCGTGATCTCCGCCCTGCCCGGCCTGGGCCTGGTGGCGCTGATCTTCATCGGCATCCGTGCCGGCATCTTCACCGCCGTGGAGAGCGCGGCCATCGCCGTGGTCTACGCCCTGCTGGTGACCACCGTGCTGTACCGGCAGCTGCGCTGGCGCGAATTCTTCGACACGGTCATCCATGCCGCGCGCAGCACCGGCGTCATCCTGTTCGTCATCGCCACCGCCGCGGTGTTCGGCTGGCTGCTGGCCTACCTGCAGGTGCCGACTGCCGCGGTGGACTTCCTGCAGTCGTTCGCGCACAGCCAGTTCATGGTGCTGCTGATGATCGTGGTGATGCTGCTGCTGCTGGGCACCTTCATGGACCTGGCGCCGATGATCCTGATCTGCACGCCGATCTTCCTGCCGGTGGCCAAGGCCTATGGCATCGATCCGATCCACTTCGGCCTGGTGCTGGTGTTGACCGGTGGCCTCGGCCTGGTCACGCCGCCGGTGGGCTCGGTGCTGTTCATCGGTACGTCGATCGGCAAGATCACCGTCGGCCAGAGCATGCGCACCATCTGGCCGTTCTGGTTCGCCGCGCTGGCGGTGCTGCTGATCGTCACCTTCTTCCCGCAGTTGTCGCTGTGGCTGCCGGCCGCGCTGCGCGCATGATCCGGCGTCGCGCGCTGCCGCTGCTGCTGAGTGTGGGCATGGCCGCCACGGCGGCCCATGCCGCGCCGCCGGCGTCAGCACCTGCCATCCCGGTGGGCAGCTTCAACGATGGGGTGAACCACTGGCGCAGCGGCCATGCGGACGCTTACGCGCGGTTGGAACCGCAGCAGTACCGGCAGATCGCCGACAACCTGCTGTTGCTGCAACGCCGCTCCGGCGGCTGGCCGGTCAACCAGGACCCGCTGCGGGTGCTGGACGCCGCCGCGCGCGAGGCGGCCCGCGTGGCCCAGGATGAGCCCGGCGGCAGCTTCGACAACCGCA
>DOKO01000447.1:1874-3493 GCA_003510825.1 Stenotrophomonas sp. | reverse complement strand
GAAACTGCATGGGGTCGGATCCCGCGAAGCGGGCTCCGACCCCGACTGCATCAACTCCGGACGCCCCCATGGCCACCACGATTGAAAACTACTTCCAGCCCGGCTGGCGCGAGCAGATGCACACCTGTGCCGCCTGCGAGTGGAAAGGCAACGCGCGGGCGATGGTGATGGAGCTGGACGAGGACGCCACCGAGTACGACTGCCCGGTGTGCGAGAACCCGCTGCTGGTGGTGATGCACCCGGACATGGCGCAGGTGCAGGCCGCCGCTGCCGAGGGCAATGCCGAGGCGCAGGAGCAGCTGGACATCATCGCCAGTTTCCCGCGCCCGGACTGATCCGGCGCTGCCCGATCACCGGGCCGGCACTACGGCTGCGGCGGGCGTCGCCCGGAATTCCGCAGCAGCCACGCGGCGCGCGCGCGCGCATGGTCCAGTTCCTCCGGCGACATCGACAGCCCCAGTGCTTCGGCTACCGAACCTGCTCCGCACATCGAGCCTGTTGCGCATAGCTGGTGGAGCAGTGGCGAGTCCGCTCCGCAAGGCAGGCCGCGGTCGCAGGCGGCCAGCATCCATGCCGCCGAGTCGGCCTGCGTTCCCGCCGGGTACGGACTGAGGGCCGCCATCGCCCCATCACCGGAATAGCCCAACGCCCGCGAGAGTGCCAGATAGGCGTAGGGATCCTGGGCGGACAGCGCCAACTCGATCACGCGCTTCTGGTCTGCCGGCGAGAGCTTCGGCTCCCCATACGCCCGCGTGCCCTCGAACACGTCTTCGACCTGTGCGGCAAGCACTCCCTGGTCGGCGGCCACGCGCCGGTATCGCCCCCATGCCAGCGCCGCTTCGTTGCCATCGATCCCCTCACAGCGTTGCCCCATCCAGGCCGTGCTGCGGTACTTGGCGGACCGTTGCTCGGCGGGCATGGCCGACAGGTCCATCATCTGCGGATCGAAGTACCAGGTGCAGTCGTTGTAGATGCGGCTGAGCAGATAGCTGGCCTCGGCATCACCCGCCAGTGAGCGTTGCTTCAATCCATCGATCATCGGCAGCAACCACTTCGCCGATGCGTACCGGGCCTGCAGATCGGTTTCGAGCCGCTGCCCTGACGGGCGGGCAACCTGCTGCTGCCAGATGCTGCCAGCGCCCTGCCTCTCCTGCCCGCTCGCATGCAGGGACTGCCCGCGCTGCGGTGACCCATGCCAGTGCCACTGCACTGCCAGCACCAGCACCACAACCGCAGCCAATCCAATTGCCGCGCGCTTGCCAGGACTCACGTTGGCTTCCCATTCCCTTGGTTGTGGCCATTCTGGCGAGGCACGTTGCATAGAGCAACGCGGCCTGTCGCGCCGTTATTGCGCTGCAGAACGCACTGCGATCTCGCCCGCGCTACGATGAAAACGATTCCACTTCCACTGAGACGGCTCCATGATCGCTCCCTTCCGCCGCTGGCTGCCTTTGCTGTCCGTGTTGATGCTGGCCGCCTGCGCCAGCACGCCCGACAGCGCGCGTGGCCACTTCGAATCCCGTGCGGTGAAGGTGGACGGGCAGACCGCGTACTACCAGGTCTTCATTCCGGCGGTGGCAGCACGCACGCCCGGCTCGCTGCCGGTGGTGCTGTTCCTG
>DOKO01000447.1:1411-1667 GCA_003510825.1 Stenotrophomonas sp. | reverse complement strand
GGTGCTGTTCCTGCACGGCTCGGGTGAGCGTGGCCGCGATGGCGTCAAGCAGACCCATGCCGGACTGGGCCCGTACCTGCGCGAACATGCGACTGACTTCCCGGCGCTGGCGGTCTTCCCGCAGGTGCCCGGCGACGAGGAGTGGAGTGACCACAACAACCGTGTGGCCGTGGCCGCGCTGGATGCCACGATTGCCGAGTTCGGTGCCGACCCCGCGCGGCAGTACCTGACCGGCATGTCGATGGGCGGCTACGGC
>DOKO01000447.1:866-1161 GCA_003510825.1 Stenotrophomonas sp. | reverse complement strand
CTACGGCAGCTGGAACATCGCCCTGGACGAACCGCAGCGTTTTGCCGCCATCGTGCCGGTATGCGGCGCGGTGCTGGCCCCGCGCGCGGTGCGCCCCACCCTGTTCGTCGAACAGGTGGCGCACGAGGCCGATCCCTACGCGGCGATCGCGCAGCGCCTGCGGCAGACGCCGATCTGGATCTTCCACGGCGCACAGGACGACGTGGTGCCCCCGGCCGATGACCGCCGCCTGCACGCAGCTTTCCAGGCAGCCGGCGCGGGCGACGTGCGCTATACCGAGTACCCCGACGGCAAC
>DOKO01000447.1:0-566 GCA_003510825.1 Stenotrophomonas sp. | reverse complement strand
GCCGACCGTTGGTCGGCACTATCTCTGCGATCCGGCCAATTCCCATCGACACCACGCATGGGGATACTCGCCAAGCTGCGTGGTCAATCCCGCCCTGACCGGATTGCCCAACACGTACAGCGCATGACGAAACAGCGACTCATCAGACCGGATTGCGTGATCGTGATAGCTCGATTGCCAGAAACTTCCTGATCGGCCGAGCCTGCGATTGATCTGCAATGCACTGCTCGATTTGAAGCGCTGCATGATGTAGTCCAGCGAGAATGCGCGGAGCTCCACGAGCCAATGGATGTGATCGGGCATGACCACGTAGGCAAGGGAATGCGTCAGGCCTTCCGTGTCTATCCGATGGAGAACGTCCATCACCGTCTGCGCGGCAGTGGGATCATCGAAGTAGCGTCGACGCCCGTGGGTGACCGTGGTCAGGATGTAGGCGTGGCCGATATGGGAATGGCGGCCGAGTCTCAGGCGAGCGCGGTTCATGGACACGAGCGTGTGCCCACCGACTGTCCTTTGCTATCGGGTAACCACTCCAGGGCAGGTAGGGGCAGTGCCGACCAACGGTC
>DOKO01000199.1 GCA_003510825.1 Stenotrophomonas sp. | reverse complement strand
CGCGCCTGCTCACCGCCGGTGCCGACGTGCACGCCGGCGATGCACAGCAGCTGGGCCCGCTGCACTGCGCGGCGCTGTACGGCTTCAGCGCCCGCGACCGTTCGCGCCTGCTGGCCCTGCTGGATACGCTGCTGCTGGCCGGCGCCGAGCCCGACCTGGCCGCGGCCGGTTCGGTCACGCCGCTGCTGCTGCTGCTGGGTGCACGCGCCGAGCCGGGCACCGCCTGCGACGAGCAGGTGGTGATGGCTGCAGTGGAGCGCCTGCTGGACGAGGACGTAAGCCTGGACGTGCGTGATCCGCGCGGCTTCGGCCCGCTGCACCTGGCCGCCCTGCACGGGCTGCCGCTGCTGGTGCAGCGCCTGCTGCGCGCCGGCGCCGATCCGGAAGTACGCGACAGCCTCAACCGCAGCCCGCGCGAGATCGCGGTCATGCGCGGCTTCATCGACGTGGCCGGCGAATTCGAACCGCGCGTGCCCGGCGTATCCTCGATGGCCCGGTTCCTGCGCGACAACGGCTGAGGCCCGGGGTCGGATCCCTTTCCAACGGAAAGGGCTCTGACCCCTGCATGGCGACATGCACGATCATCCACGCATGGCGTGGATCTACTTCTCGTCGCTTTCCGCGTCGGCCTCGAACAGGTGCATCAGGTCATTGCGCGCATCGCGCGAGGTCTGGATCACTGCGGCTTCGTCGTCGTAGACCAGGTACTGGTCGCGCAGCAGCTGTTCGTCATGCTCGCGGAACCGCTGCACATGGCGCTGTGCCACGTCGGCGGCCACGCCCAGCGCGGTCAGCACGCGCCCGCTCATTTCCAGGCTGGTACCGAACACCTCGCGGAACGGCTCGGCCGACATGTCCATCAGGCGCCACGCATGCTGGCGGTTGCGCGCGCGTGCCAGCACCTTTGCATCCGGGTACAGGCGGCGCACCATGCGCACCGCGCGCAGGTTGGTTTCCGGATCGTCCACGGTGATCACGAACACGTCGATATGCTCGCCGCCCGCAGCGCGCAGCATCTCCGGCCGGGTCGGGTCGCCGTAGTAGAGCTGGTTGCCGAAGCGGCGCAGGTCGGCCACGGTGTCCGGGTTCGCTTCCAGTGCCACGAACGGCACCTTCTGCGCGGTCAGCAGGCGCGCGATCACCTGGCCGAAGCGGCCCATGCCGGCGATCAGCACCTTGGGCTGGTTGTCCGGGGCCACCTTGTCGGCCGGTGCGGCATCGCGCGGCGCCGGCTTTTCCCGGCCCAGCAGCTTCAGCAGCACCAGCATCAGCAGCGGGGTGATCGCCATCGACAGGCCGACGATCGCCACCAGCCGGTCATGGTTGGCGTCGCCCAGCAGGTGCGCGCGCTGCGCTTCGTTGAACACCACGAAGGCGAATTCGCCACCCAGCCACAGCACGCTGCCCAGCAGCAGCGACTGCCGCGACCCCAGCTTGGCGATGCGGCCGATCAGGTACAGCAGGCTGAACTTCACCACCAGCAACGCCGCCACGCCGGTGGCGATCAGCCACGGCTCGGCGGTGATGCGGTCGAGGTCGATGCCCATGCCCACGGCGATGAAGAACAGCCCCAGCAGCAGGCCCTTGAACGGCTCGATCTGCGCTTCCAGCTCGTGGCGGAATTCCGAATCGGACAGCAGCACACCCGCCAGGAACGCGCCCAGGCTCGGGCTGAGGCCGGCTTCCTGCATGAACCAGGCGGTGCCCAGCACCACCAGCAGCGCGGTGGCGGTGAACACTTCCGGGCTGCGGGTACGGGCGATGATGCCGAACACCTTGCGCAGGACCGGGCGCCCGCACAGGATCACCACCGCCAGCGCACCCAGCGCCACGGCCGCGTCCTCCCAGCGCAGCGTCTCGTTCTTCGCCCCGCCCAGCAGCGGGATGGCGGCCAGCAGCGGGATCGCGATCAGGTCCTGGAACAGCAGGATGGCAAAGCCCAGCCGGCCATGGTCGCTGTTGATCGCCTTGTGCTCGGACAGCAGCTGCAGGCCCACCGCGGTGGACGACAGGGCCAGCGCGATGCCGACCACCAGCGCGCTCTTCCACTGGAAATGGTCGAGCAGCAGCAGGCCACCCAGCAGCAGGCCGGACAACGCGACCTGCGCAGCACCCGCGCCGAACACCGAGCGTCGCATCACCTTCAGGCGGGCGGGCGACAGCTCCAGGCCGATGACGAACAGCAGCATCACCACGCCGATCTCTGCCGCACCAAGGATGCGGTCGGCATCCTGCACGAAGCCCAGCCCGTCCGGGCCCAGTACTACGCCAGCGGCGAGGTAGCCCAGCACCGCGCCGAAGCCGAATTTCTTGAATACCGGCACCGCGATCACCGCGGCCAGCAGCAGCACCAGCGCCAGTTCCAGACCACCGCTATGCATGGGAATTCCTGGTCATCGCGGGGGCCTGTGCTGCGTTGGTTCGGCGGGGGGGAGCGCGGCCGTGCAGGCCACCCCGTCATTATGCGCGCCCGCCTGTGCACGGACGACAACGGCCACGGAAGGCCGGGGTCAGATCCCTTTGCGCCACAAAGGGCTCTGACCCCAGTGGCACCTGACTACCGGCCCGGGCCAGGGTTGACCGGGCGTGCCGGCAGGTCCAGACTGCCCGCCGCTGCCGGTCGCGCCGTTGTCGAGCGTGTCAGGCAGTACACCCATCCGGAGTCCCCAACCCATGTCCAGCGACAGTAGAAGTCGACCTCGTTCGACGCCAGCGATGGCTACCGCCTGATATCGGGTCGGTTTGCCTGCGTTGGCGTTGCGCGAGGTCGCATCCCCACAAGGCAAGCCCATGAACCAGAAGCAATTGCTGCGCCCGGTGGCCGACGCCGCTGCCCTCGCCGCACCCCTGGCCAACTACAACACCGCCGACGCGGTGGAGTTCCTCAACACGCTCGACCTGGAGCGCGCCGCCGAAACGCTGGCTGCGCTGTCGCTGCCGCGCGCGGTGAAGATGCTCGAAGCGCCCGAACTGCACCGCAGTGGCGAGCTGGTGGCCGCGCTGCCGCCGGCCCGCGCCGCCGCGCTGCTGGGGCTGATGGCCGATGACCGCGCCACCGACATCGTCCACGAGCTGGACGAGGAAGAACGCGCGCGGCTGATCCCGCTGCTGGGCAGCGATGCCCGCCAGGCCATCCAGACGCTGCTGAGCTACCCGGCGAACACCGCCGGCGCGCTGATGACCACCGAGTTCGTCGCCGTGCCCGCCACCTGGACGGTGGCCCAGACCCTGCAGCACATCCGCCAGGTCGAGCGCACCCGCGAGACCGTGTACGCGATCTACGTGCTCGATCCCGCCAGCCAGCAGCTGCAGCAGGTGGTGACCATGCGCCGGCTGATCACCGGCCTGCCGGAGGAATCGATCCTCGACGTGGCCCAGGTCAATCCGCCGGTCACTGTCGATGCGCTGCTGGACCAGGAAGAAGTGGCGCGGCTGATCCGCCGCCACGATCTGCTGGCCATTCCGGTGGTGGACGCGCAGCAGCACCTGCTGGGCATCGTCACCGTCGACGACGTGCTCGATGCGCTCATCGAGGAATCGACCGAGGACGCGCACAAGTTCGGCGGCATGGAAGCGCTGGACAAGCCGTACATGCAGATCGGCTTCTTCGAGATGCTGCGCAAGCGCGCCGGTTGGCTGAGTGTGCTGTTTCTCGGCGAGATGCTCACCGCCAGCGCGATGCAGCACTACGAGGACGAGCTGGCGCGCGCGGTGGTGCTGACCCTGTTCATTCCGCTCATCATGAGCTCCGGCGGCAATTCCGGGTCGCAGGCCACCTCGCTGCTGATCCGCAGCCTGGCCCTGCGCGAGCTGCGACTGGGCGACTGGTGGAAGGTGGCGCTGCGCGAAGTGCCGACCGGCATGGTGCTGGGCGCGATCCTGGGCTGCCTGGCCATCGTGCGCATCGTCATCTGGCAGCTGGGCGGCCTGCACGACTACGGCGAGCACTGGATCCTGCTGGCGATCACCATCGGCGCGGCCCTGGTGGGCATCGTCACCTTCGGTTCGCTGTCCGGCTCGATGCTGCCTTTCATCCTCAAGCGCCTGGGCTTCGACCCGGCCAGCGCCTCGGCACCGTTCGTGGCCACCCTCGTGGACGTGACCGGCCTGGTGATCTACTTCAGCATCGCCGCCCTCATCCTGCACGGCACCTTGCTGTAACAAAAATGTGTGGGCAGGGGTCGGATCCCTTCGCGCAGCGAAGGGCTCTGACCCCGGATATCCGCAGCAGGGGTCAGAGCCCTTTC
>DOKO01000345.1:3071-3285 GCA_003510825.1 Stenotrophomonas sp. | reverse complement strand
CAGCGGCTGGATGCCGACATCGCCCGGCAACGTGCGCAGGTGCTGGCCGCCCGCTGGCGGCCGGACGACCTGGCCGCGCTCAGCGCAGCGCCGGCAGCAGGAACTCGGTGAGGATGCGCCGCGACTGCGGATGGGCGAAGTTGCGGTTGAACGCCTGGCTGGTGACCACCGCCACCACGCGCTGCTCGGGCAGCACGAACACGTAGTTGCCGCC
>DOKO01000345.1:0-2797 GCA_003510825.1 Stenotrophomonas sp. | reverse complement strand
GTTGCCGCCGTTGCCGGACATCGCCCACACCGTGCGCGGTGAACCCTGCACGTCCAGTTTCAGGCCCCACCACTGGTAGCCGTAGTCGCCGCCATCGGAGGTGGTCGCCTGCGCTCGCACCATCGCCTCGATGTAATCCTTCGGCACCAGCTGGCGGCCCTGCCAGCGGCCGCCATCGAGCACCAGCTGGCCGAAGCGGGCGAGGTCCTGCGTGCGGTAGCGGGTGCCGCCGCCGCCCATGCCGATGCCCTCCGGCGAGCGGTTCCACTGGCTGCGGGTGATGCCCAGCGGTCGCTCCAGGACGCGCGCGGCGTAGTCGGCCAGCGGTTGGCCGCTGGCTTTCTCCAGCACCGCGCCCAGAACGAACGGATTGGCGGTGCAGTAGGCGAACGCGCGCCCATGCGGGCTGTCCTCCGGGCGCTGCATCCACGGCGCGAAGCCCTTCACCGGCAGGCCCAGGGTGAAATCGAGCCACTTCTCGGACACGTACATGCGCTCCTCGTGGCCGGACGAGAACTGGTTTTCGTCATCGCATTCCCAGAGGCTGTTCATGGTCAGCAGGTCCTGCACGGTGGTGGCACGCAGGCGCGGGTCGACCGCGTGCTGGGCGGTGAACGTCGGGAAGTAGTCATACACACGGGCCTGCACGCCGGGCAGGGTGCCCTCGCCAATGGCGGCACCGACCAGCAGCGCGGTCACGCCCTTGCTGGCCGATCGCACGTCGTGCAGGGTCTGCGCGTCGGCGCCGTTGAAGTAGCCCTCGTAGACCACCTTGCCATCGACCTGCAGCAGCACGCTGCGGATCTGCTTCAGCTCATTACTGGCGATGGCCTGCTGCAGGGCCTGCAGGCGGGCCTGGTCGAGTGGGGTGGCGCGGGCAGCGAAGGGCAGGGTGCAGACCGCGCAGAGCAGGGTGAGGGCAGGCAGGATCGAGCGCATCGTCGGACTCCATCAAAGGGAGCCCGATTGAGCCTGCAGTGCGACTGAAGTGCTGGAAACCGGCCTGAAGAATTCTGAAGTCCTTGTGCCACAAGGCTTCAGCACCCGGCAGGTGTCAACCTTGGTTGACGCGCTCCTCCTCTTCTTCCTCCCCCAGCCACCACACCTGACCCGGCTCGGGATCACTCAACGGATGCTCGCGCTGCTCGATGGCCTGCAGCACGCGCCCCGGTCCCGCCGCGGTCCAGGTCGCCAGCAGCTTCTCCACCGCGGCCCGGCCCTGCGCGGCAATGCCCAGGTCGCGCTCGCGCTTCCAGCCACCGTCGTCATCGTTGCCGGCCTCGTCGTCATGCCGGTGCGGGGTGCCATAGCTGCAGCGGCGGCACAGCCGGCGCACCGTGGAGGTCCAGTCCTCGACCGTGCCGATGCCGGGCAGGGTCAGGGCTTCCAGCGCCGCAATGTCCTCGGCCGCGTCGCACTGCACGAACACGGTGAAGGTCGCCATGTCCGATGCCTGCAGGCGCTGCATCGCATTGAACACCGGCACGTCGCCGTCGCCGTAGGTACGGCGGCCGGTGGAGGCGCCGTCATGCAGCACGATGTCGCCGAAGCGGAAGCCGCTTTCGGGCAGCGGCACGTTGCCGATGCGCGCGCGCACCGGGTCGATGCGGTTCATGTACACCACTTCGGCATCCTTCCAGGGCGCCAGGCGCACGCAGGCCACGCCGAAGTTGCCTGCGATCTCGCCGTCACCCTCAGGCAGGGTGATCCCACACCGGCTCCATTGCCGGCGCGCCTCGGTCCAGTCGCCCAGGGCGCTGGCCGCGATCCCGGCATTCCAGGCGGCGGCTTCGTCGAATTCGTCGCTCACCTGCTCGGCATGCAGGTTGTCCTGCAGCGAGGCGCGCCAGTCGCGCAGGTACTTGTGCGCCAGCCCGCGCATGTAGTGAAGGTAGGACACCTCGGGCGCGTGCTCGATCAGTTCGCCGAACAGGCGCGCGGCCTGCGCTAGGTCGCCTTCGTCGAACGCCGCGTATGCGCGTGACTGTTTGGCCTGCAGTGCATCCTGCGTGGCGTCCTGGGTGGCGTCGTGGTCTGTGCTCATGTCCGTATGCGATTGAAGATCCGCGGCTACCTTAGCCGATGCCGGATCCGTGTAGAGTCGGGCTTGCTCGACTCTACCTATCGGGAGTTTCCATGTTGCGCCAGACCCTGGCCGGGCTTGCCCTGCTGATCGCCGCCGCCGTTCCTGCCGCCAGCCACGCGGCGCAACCGCCGATCTACGGTGCCTACTATCCCGGCGGTTCCGCCGAGCGCTACCCGGTGTCGCACATTCCGGCCGATCGCCTCACCCACCTGTTCTACGCGTTCTCCACCATCGACGGAGGGCGCTGCACGGTGGGCGCCGAAGCGCCGGCCAACTTCGCCGCGCTGGCCGAGCTGAAGAAGGCGCACCCGCACCTGCGCACGCTGATCTCCATCGGCGGCTGGGGCGCAGGTGGCTTCTCCGATGCCGCGCTGACCGAGGCCAGCCGCAAGCGCCTGGTTGATTCCTGCATGGCGCTGTTCTTCGAGAAATACGCAGGCAGCTTCGACGGCGTGGACATCGACTGGGAATTCCCGGTCAGTGGTGGCCCGAAGGAGCTCGCCCATCGCCCGCAGGACCGCGCGAACATGACCAAGCTCGCACAGGCCTTCCGCGTGGCGCTGGATGCGCGTGGCCGCAAGCGCGGCCAACCGATGCTGCTGACCGCCGCGCTCGCGGCCGGCCGCCTGCAGACCGATGGCCCCTATGACCCGGCTGCCAGCTACGACCTGCCGGCGCTGGCCAAGGTGTTCGATTTCATCAACCTGATGA
>DOKO01000337.1 GCA_003510825.1 Stenotrophomonas sp. | reverse complement strand
CTCGGGCGACCACCAGAACCGGTGGTTGGTGGGGTCGAACGACCAGCTGCCCATGCTGGCGATGCGCTGGGCCTCGCTCAGGTGCAGCTGCTGTTCCTGCAGCAGCGCTTCCAGCTGCTTCTGCTGCTCGATATCGGTATGGGTGCCGACCATGCGCAGCGGCTGTCCATCGGCGGTACGTGCAACCACGCGACCGCGGTCGAGCACCCAGCGCCACTGGCCATCCTCCTGGCGGAAGCGGAACTGGGCGCTGTACTGCTCGCTGTGGCCGCGCAGGTGCTCGTCCAGCGCCGCACGCATGTCGGCCAGGTCATCGCCGTGGACGCGGGAAATGATGTTGTTGGCGGTCTCTTCCACCAGCGAAGGCGTCCGTACCACCCGGTCGCTGGGAATATCCCAGTCCCACAGGCTGTGGCCGGCGCTTTCCAGCGCCAGCTCCCAACGGCCACCGGCATCGACCGGCACCGGCTCCGGCACGCTGAGGGTGAAGGCCAGCAGGTTGCCGCTGCCATCGTGTACGGCGCGCAGGTAGCCGTCGTAGTGGCCGCGTGGGCCGCCCGGCAGGGTGCAGGCGACGATGCCACCGTCGGCCGCCAGCAGGCGCAGGTCCTCCAGCATCGGCGCGTAGGCGGCCACCGTCGCCGGCAGGCCGTGTTCGCGCGCGGCCGGGTTGGCTGCAAGCGGACGGCCGCCACGGTCGACGATGACCAGCGCCGAGGCAAGCGGGTGCTGCAGCAGGCTGGCGATGATCCCTTGGTCCACGCGATGTTGCTCCGGAATGGCGCGCCCGACAGCGGGGCACGCAGTGGTTAACGGCGCCTCCGGCGGATAATTGAGTGCCTGGACGCGGTCGCGCGTTAATATGGCTGGCGCCCCCTCCCCCTGCCCTGTCCATGCCCGCAGAACCGACCGGCACCGCCCCCGCTCCCGACCCGCAGATGGCGAAGGCGCTGGGTCGTGACCGCCGTCGGGTGGTGCTGACCTATCTGATGCTGGCGCTGGCCTGGATGATCGCCACCGATGGCGCCATGGCGGCCCTGGTGCCGGACCCGCGGCAGCTGGCGTTCTGGCAGACCGTGAAGGACGCCTTCTTCGCCTTCGCCAGCGCCGGCCTGCTGTATCTGCTGCTGCGCCCGTTGGCCGAGCATGTGCTGCGCACCCATGCGCGCCTGCAGGGCTCGGAGCTGCGCCTGCGGCAGATGTTCGAGGGCAACCCCGGGCCGATCCTGGTCTACGACCTAGACAGCCTGACCATCCTCGACGCCAACCCGGCCGCCTGCCTGGCCTTCGGCTGGGAGCGCGACGCGCTGCTGGAGCAGACCATCGACGTGCTGTGGCCACCCGGCGACAGGCTGATCCTGCAGAACAAGCTGGAGGCGATCCGCGAGGCGCCCGAGCAGATCTGCGTGCTGCGCACCCCGCTGCAGCTGCGCGATGGCAGCCGGCGGCAGATGGAACTGCGCTCGAACGCGATCGGCTACGACGGCCATAACGCCCGCCTGCTGATTGCCATCGACCGCACCGCCGAGGACCTGGCCCAGCTGCGCCGCGACCAGGCCCTGGCCCGCGTGGAAGAGGCCCACGAGCTGGCCCGCATCGGCGCCTGGGAGCTGGACCCGTCCAGCGGCCTCGGCCGCTACTCCAGCCAGGTGTACCGCCTGCTGGGCCGCCGCCCGCCCGAAGCACGGCGCTGGCATCGTTTCGATGAGCTGCTGGTGCCGGCCGATCCGACCACTGCCGCGCAGACCGAGCAGCTGCTGGCCGAACTGTGCACCGACCCCAGGCTGCAGGTGGATGTGCTGCTGCCCGTGCTGTCGATGGATGGCCGCACCCTGATGGTGCACCTGCGCGCAGCCAGTGGCACCGACGAGGCCGGCCGCGAGCGGGTGCTCGGCACCCTGCAGGACGTGACCGAGCGCGAGCAGTCGCGACGCCTGCTGCGCGAGCGCGAGGAGCAGTTCCGCGAGCTGGTGCGGGTGCTCCCCGATGGCGTGGTGATCCTGTCCGACGAGCACGTGCTGTATGCCAACGCCTGGGCCGCGGCCCTGTTCGGCTATGGCAGCCAGACCCTGCTGGGCGAACCGCTGGATGCACTGGTGGACCCGGCGGAACTGGACCGGGTGCGCCTGCAGCTGCGTGCCGGCCAGCCACAGCACAGCCCCGGGCACAACAGCGTGGTGGTGATGCAGCGCGCCGATGGCCGCCGCTTCCACGCCGGCCTGGCGGTGGGCGAAGTGCGCTACGGCGGCCGCGACTGCAAGCTGCTGATCGTGCGTGACCTGAGCGAATCCGAGCGCACGCGCACCGCGCTGGAAACCAGCAACCGCGAACTGCAGGCCATGGCCGGCCGTCTTTTCTCGCTGCAGGAAGACGAGCGCCGCGCCATCTCGCGCGACCTGCACGATGACATCGGCCAGGCCATCACCGCCATCAAGCTCTCCGCCTACGCCGCGCAGGATGAAGCAGACGCACGACGCCGCAGCGAAGACCTGGCGCAGATCGTCAGCCTGGCCGACACCACGGTGGCCAAGCTGCGCGACATCTCCACCCTGCTGCGCCCGCCGCAGCTGGACGCCCTGGGCCTGGAGGCGGCACTGAGCTGGCAGGCGCGGGTGCTGTTCCGTTCCTCGCCGGTGGAGCTGCTGGCCGAGATCGACACCCTGCCCTCCCGCCCGGACAACAGCATCGAACAGGCCTGTTTCCGCATCGCCCAGGAAAGCCTGACCAACGTGCTGCGGCACGCCCGTGCCAGCCAGGTGCAGCTGCAGCTGCGCGATGTCGACCAGCGCGGCCTGCACCTGCTGATCCGCGATGACGGCGAGGGTTTCGACCCGGACGGCCCGCGCGGCCTGGGCCTGATCGTGATGCGCGAACGTGCGCAGAGCGTGGGCGGCAACGTCCGCATCGAGTCGGCGCACGGCGCCGGTACGCTCGTCGACGTCCATCTTCCCTACCAGGCGGTCACTGCGACCGCCGCTGATTCCCCGGAACACTGAGCCATGTGGAACCCCAACATGCCCCCTGTCAGCATCGACGACGCCCCCGATCGGTTGGGCGCCGGCAACCCCGAGCTGCAGGCCATGGTCACCGAAGCCGCCTCCGGCGGCACCCCGCTGATGCTGATGCACGTGGATATCGACCACTTCGCATCGGTCAACGAAAACATGAGCGCCGAGGTCGGCGATCAGGCGCTGGTGCTGGTCGCCCAGCGACTGCAGTCCTACCTGCGCGGCCGCGGCAAGCTGTGGCGCCACGGCAGCGATGAGTTCCTGCTGGCCGTGCCGCGCACCGCCGACCTGCCGCTGCCGGAAGATTTCGCTGAAGAGATCCGCCAGCAGATGGAGCTGCCGCTATCGGTGCTGCCGTACACGCTGTTCATGACCGGCAAGCTGGGCGTGAGCCTGTGCCCGGAGCACGCCAGCAACGCCTCGCGCCTGCTCGACCACGCCGAGGATGCGCTGTACCAGGCGGCCCGCGAAGGCGGCAATGCGGTGCGCATCCACGCGGTGGATACCCCGCCGAGCGCGCACAGCGAGAGCATCATCGCCCGCCAGATCGTCGATGCGATCCCCAATGGCGAACTGAAGCTGCGCTACCAGCCGCTGGTCAGCGCCCGCGATGGCCACGTGGTGGGCATGGAAGCGCTGCTGCGCTGGCAGTCGCCGACCCTGGGCATGCTGGTGCCGGAGCGCTTCATGCGCACCGCAGAGCGCCTCGGCATCATCGTGCAGATCGGCACCTGGGTGCTGGAAGGCGCGCTGAAGCAGGCACGCCTGTGGCGCGACCAGGGCTTCGATGACTTCACCATCGCGGTGAACGTGTCGACCCTGCAGCTGCTGCGCCCGAACTTCTTCGCCGAGGTGATGGGGCTGATCCAGGCAGCGGGCGTGCCGGCGCAGATGCTGACGCTGGAGATCAACGAAAGCGCGCTGACCAACAACGTCAACTTCGTCCACGAGACCCTGGCCAACCTGCGCAACGAAGGCATCAGCCTGAGCCTGGACAACTTCGGCACCGGCGATTCCAGCCTCAGCGCGCTGGTGCGCTACCCGGTGGACAAGCTGAAGATCGACCGCAGCTTCATCAAGAGCGCGCCGGCCGGCAACCGCGAAGCCGCCATCGCCCGCGCGATCATCGCCATGGGCCACCAGCTGGGCATGACGGTGATCGCCAACGGGGTGGAATCGCAGGCGCAGCTGGGCTTCCTGCGTCGCAACGACTGCGACGTGTTCCAGGGCTACCTGTTCGGCGAGCCGATGTCGGCCGACGCCGCCGGCATGACCCTGCGCCGCCGCTACCTGCGCCCGGAGGCGTTCGCCGAGACCCGCCCGGACCGAACCCTGCTGCTGCTGGACGACGAGGAGAACGTGCTGCGTTCGCTGGTGCGCCTGTTCCGTCGCGATGGCTACCGCATCCTTGCCGCCGGCAACGTACGCGATGCGTTCGACCTGCTGGCGATCAACGACGTGCAGGTGATCCTGTCCGACCAGCGCATGAGCGACATGAGCGGCACCGAGTTCCTGGGCCGGGTGAAGATGCTGTACCCGGACACGATCCGCCTGGTGCTGTCCGGCTACACCGATCTGAACACGGTGACCGATGCAATCAACCGCGGCGCGATCTACCGCTTCCTGACCAAGCCCTGGAACGACGATGAGCTGCGCAAGCACATCCACCAGGCGTTCCGCACGTATGAGGAGCAACGGCGCAGCAATGCCGGGCCGACGGCGGTGGAAGCGGCGGATGCAGGCGAGGATCGCTCGCCACTGCGGTGAGGGAAGCCGCCGGGCATGGCCCGG
>DOKO01000335.1 GCA_003510825.1 Stenotrophomonas sp. | reverse complement strand
CACCGAAGCGCAGTGCCTGCGTGCTTCGCGGCGCATGCCGCAGCCGGCCGACCGCGACCTGTTCGCGCGCATCGTGCGCATGTGGCAGTACGCCGCGTACGGCGGCCGCCTGCCCACGCGCGATGAGTTCGATGGCCTGGCCGCGACCCTGCGCCAGCAGTTCGGGTGGAAGGCATGAGCCCGCGCGCGTTCTGGGCCCTGCTGCTCGGCCTGCTGGTACTGCTGGGCGTGCCGTTGACCATCCTGTTCCTGCGCACGCACGAAAAGGTCACCGAGACCGTGGTGCTGCCGCCGCGCGGCGAAGCCAGCTACAACCCGCTGTACGTGCTGGGGCAGGCGCTGCGTGCCGACGGCATCGAGGTGCAGTCGCGGCAACGCCTGCAACTGGCGAGGATGGCCCTGGCCGACACCGATACCGTGGTGCTGCTGCAGGACACCCGCGAGATGCCGCCGGGCACCGCGCAGGCACTGCTGGACTGGGTCGCCCGCGGTGGTCACCTGCTGCTGCGCACGCAGCCGCCGGGCGAGGACAAGACCAGCACCACGCAGGGTCCGCTGCTGGACCGCATCGGCGTGGAAAGCCTGTTCCATGGCAAGGACTGCCAGCCGTTCCATGTGGTGGATGATCCCAACCACGTCGAGTTCTGCAACGGCCGCCGCTTCAGCCTCGGCTTCCGGGCCAGCGCCGACGCCGAGCGTCGCTGGGGCAACGAGGAGGGGCTGGCCTTCGCCCGCCTGCGCCACGGCAAGGGCCGCATCGATGTGCTGGCCGACATGGATTTCATGCGCGGCGCTGGCGCCACCCCGCTGCCACGCAAGGGCGCGACGGCCAAGAGCGCACCGCAGCGCGGTGGCCTGCACGATCTTTCCCACCGCGACCTGACCCGCCACCTGCTGGATCCCAACTACGGGCGCGGCACGGTGTGGCTGGTGTACGGCAGCCGCCCGCCGACGCTGCTGGCGCGCATCGTGCTGCAGGGCTGGCCGGTCTGGATCCCGCTGCTGCTGGGCATCCTGGGCTGGCTGTGGACGCGCGCGCAGCGGCTGGGCAGCGTGCTGCCTTCGCCGGTGGTCGAGCGCCGTTCGCTGCTGGAACACGTGCGTGCCAGTGGCGAGCTGCTGCTGCGCTTCGGCCATGGCGCGCAGCTGTACAACGCGGTGCAGGCGCTGTTCCTGCATCGCCTGCGCCTGCGCGCTCCGGTGGCGGCCGCGCTGGATGGCGCTGCCCGCGACCAGGCCATCGCCGAGGTGCTGCAGTGGCCCGCCAGCCGCGTGGCCACCGCCCTCACCGCTCCTTCGCCGCACGATTCCTCCGCCCTGCGCGAGCGCATCCGCTTGCTGCTCCAGATGAGATCCCTGCTATGACCGATGCCCCTGAGCTTCCGGCGGCCGCTGCCGCCCGCCTGATCGAACGCGTCGATGCCATCCGCGATGCCGTCGGCCGCGCCTTCATCGGCCAGGCCGACGTGCTCGACCAGATCATGGTGGCGCTGCTGGCCGGCGGCCACGTGCTCATCGAAGGCGTGCCCGGGCTGGGCAAGACCCTGCTGGTGCGTGCGCTGGCACAGGCCATGGAGCTGGACTACGGGCGCGTGCAGTTCACCCCCGACCTGATGCCCAGCGACGTCAGCGGCCATGCGGTGTACGACCCGAAGAGCGAGAGCTTCAAGATCCGCCGCGGCCCGGTGTTCACCAACCTGCTGCTGGCCGACGAGATCAACCGCGCCCCGGCCAAGACCCAGTCGGCCCTGCTGGAAGTGATGCAGGAAGGCCAGGTGACCATCGAAGGCAAGGCCTTCACCCTGGCGCCGCCGTTCATGGCCCTGGCCACGCAGAACCCGCTGGAACAGGAAGGCACCTACCCGCTGCCGGAAGCGCAGCTGGACCGCTTCCTGCTGAAGGTGCTGATCGACTACCCGCAGCTGGAAGACGAGAAGCACATGGTCACGGCCATCACCCGTGGCCGCGCCGCCAGTGATTTCGACCTCAGCCAGGTGCCGCGCGTGCTCGGCGCCGGCGAACTGCTGGCGCTGCAGCAGGCCACCGCCGCCATCACCGTCGATGACGAAGTGATCGACTACGCGGTGCGCATCGTGGCCGCCACCCGTTCCTGGCCGGGCATCGCCGTCGGTGCCGGCCCGCGCGGCAGCATCGCGCTGGTGCGTGCCGCGCGTGCGCAGGCAGTGCTGGCCGGTCGTGATTTCGTCACCCCCGACGACGTGCGTGACATTGCCCGGCCGGCACTGCGCCACCGCATCGCGCTGGCGCCGGAACTGCAGATCGAAGGCCAGGGCCCGGACGACGTGCTCGGTGCCCTGCTGGCCAAGGTGGAAGCGCCGCGCCGATGAGGCCTGCGCCGCTGCTGCTGGTCCTGCTGGCTGCCTGGGCCGCGCTGGGCGGCGTGGTGCTGGCCGGCCTGCTGCCGCACTGGAGCTGGGCCGTGGCAGGTGCGTTGGTGGCCGCGCTGGCACTGGCCGATCTGTGGCGGCAGTGGCGACGTGCATCGCCGCAGGTACAGCGCCAGGTGCCCGAGGCGCTGGCACTGGGCGTGCGCCGCGAGATCGGCCTGCGCTTGTTCGCCGAGCAGCCGATGCGGGTGCAGGTGTTCGATCGCGTGCCCGGCGGCTGGCCGCTGGAAGGGTTGCCGCAGCGCCTGCAGCTGCGCGCCGGCCACGCCAGCACCCTGCACTACCAGGTGCAGCCGCAGCAGCGCGGGCGCTTCCAGTTCGACGGCGTGGACGTACGCATCCGCTCGCCGTGGCGGCTGTGGTGGCAGCAGCGCACGCTGCCGCCGGTGCTGGACGTGCGGGTCTATCCCAACTTCGTGCCGCTCACCCGCTTCGCGTTGTTCAGTGCCGACCAGGCCTCGCGCCTGGTGGGCGCACACGTGAAGCGCCGCCGTGGTGAAGGCACCGATTTCCACCAGATGCGCGAGTACCGCGTCGGTGACAGCCTGCGCCAGCTGGACTGGAAGGCCACCGCCCGCGCGCGCAAGCTGATCTCGCGCGAATACCAGGACGAGAAGAACCAGCAGCTGCTGCTGATGCTCGACAGCGGCCGGCGCATGCTGGCCAGCGAAGGCGGCCTCTCGCACTTCGACCATGCCTTGAACGCATCGCTGGTGGTGGCCTACCTGGCGTTGCGCCAGGGCGATGCCGCCGGCCTGTTCGCGGTGGGTGGCGAACGCCGCTGGGTGGCGCCGCAGCGCGGCATGGGCACGGTGGAACACCTGCTGCGCGCCAGCTACGACCTGCAGCCGCAGGCCGTGGCCACCGACTATCTGGCCGCCGCCACCGAAGTCTCGCTGCGCCAGCGCCGGCGAGCCCTGGTGATGCTGGTCAGCAACGTGCGCGACGAAGACATCGAAGACCTGCTGGCCGCCGTGCGCCTGCTGCAGCGCCGCCACCTGGTGTGCGTGGCCAGCCTGCGCGAACGCGAACTGGATACCGCGCTGGAAGACGAGGTGCACACGCTGGAAGACGCCGCCCAGGCCGGTGCCGCCGCGCTGTACCTGCAGCAGCGCGCGAAAGC
>DOKO01000341.1 GCA_003510825.1 Stenotrophomonas sp. | reverse complement strand
GCCATCGGCCAGCGCGGCGAAGTCGTCCTTGCTGCGGATCAGGCGCCACGCGCCGGACGGATTGCCGGCAATCGGCGTGCCCGCTTCCAGCTGCTGCCAGTCCTGCTGCGATACCCATTCCCACGGGTTCTGGCAGCCTTCGGCGGCGACCTTGTCCATGCCGTCCACGCAGGGCTTGCCGTCGACGCTGTAGCCGGGGCCGCCGGTGCCCATCACCAGATCCATGTGGCCCTGGGCCAGCATCTGGTGGGCGATCTGGTGGTAGCTGTTGCGCGATTCGCTCTGCGCCGCGAACGCGGCCGGCGTGGCGTGAGGGAACGGCACCGAGGTGACCACGCCGGTGGCCATGCCCAGCGCCTTGGCGCGCAGGGTGTTGAACTCCACCGGCTGGCCATCGTTGTTGTAGTTGATGGCGTTGTTGTAGGTCTTCACCCCCGACGACAACGCGGTACCCGCAGCAGCGCTGTCGGTGGCGACGGCGGCCAGGTACTGGTAGGCGACGAACGGCAGATCGGGCGCCGGCACCTCGGTGGTGTCCCAGGCCTGCACGGGGTCGTAGCCGATGCGCTGCGAATCATCGCGGGTGGGCTGGCCACTGGCGTTGAGCGGGAACGTGGTGACCGCCAGGCGCTGCGGGAACGCCGCGTACGGCGCGCCTTCGCGGCTGCCGTACTGCCAGTAGGCCGCCGCATCCCAGGTACCCCAACCGGCGCCGTCGTTGATCATCACGATGACGTTGTGCGGACGCGCCTCGGCGGTCGTCGCGGTGGCCGCCTGCGCATCGGGACGCGCATTGGGCTGGCAGGCAGTGAGCGCGGCAAGCGCAGCCAGGATCGACGGGCACAGCCAGCGTCGCGCGAGGGGTCGGGTCATGGAGATTCCTGCAGTACGAAAGGCGGCGACACCGCCAACAGCGGCACGTTATATCATTGCAATGTTGCAGATTCGTGCGGCTTTTCGCCCTGCATGCTGCGCGCTATCGTGTTGATGATGTCACTGCCTGCTTCGCCGATACCGGCACTTTCTTCGATCACCGTAGATGCGGCCACGCTGCGCATCCTGCAGCAGCACGATGCCAGGCTGCCGCGCGCGCCCGCCTCGCTGACCAAGCTGATGACCGCGCATGTGGCCTATGAGGCCATCGCACGCGAGGCTCACGCGTGGACCGACAGCACCGTGATCGATGCGCGTGACGTGCATGCGGTGGCCGCCGATGAAACGCGGATGGGCCTGGTGCCGGGCGAGACCGTCACCCTGGGCCACCTGCTGGAAGGCCTGATGGTGGTGTCCGGCAACGATGCCGCGTTGGCGCTGGCCCGCCACCTGGCGGGTTCGGAGGCTGCCTGCGTGCAGCGCATGAATGACACCGCCGCACGCATGGGCCTGCGCGATACGCACTTTGTTTCCGTCTCGGGCATCACCACGCCGGGCCATGTGTCGACCGCGCATGACATGGCGATGCTCGCCGCGCGGCTGCTGGCCGATCATCCGCAGGTACTGGCCATCACTGCCCAGCGCCACTTCAGCCACGGCACGTTCTGCAAGGACAACCAGAACACGCTGCTGGGCAGTGAGGGCATCGATGGGCTGAAGACCGGCTATACCCGCGCGGCGGGCTTCTGCCTGGCGGCGACCGCGTGCCGCGACAGCGAAGGGGCAACGCGCCGGCTGATCAACATCACCCTCGGCGCGCCCACGCGGGAAGCGCGGAATGCATGGGTGCAGCAATGCCTGCAGGAGGGTTTCGCGCAGCTGCAGCGCGGCGCGGCGATCAGCGCGCGCGGCTGACGGTCTCGACGATCAGCCGTTGCAGTTCCGCTTCCGCATCCGGCTGCAGCAGTGCGCCGGCAGCCACCGCTTCGGACAGGGCTTCGGCGGCACCGAGGATCGCCCAGCGCCCGGCCACGGGCACGGCGCCGTCGGCCGCGAACGGACCAAGCCACTGCGCACACTGCTCGACGAAATCCTGCTGGTAGCGGTGGCGCACGTCGCGCAGCTCGGGCGAACCGGCCAACGCAGCGAGGATCGCCTGGATGTCGCTTCCCTGCGAGAGCACGCAGTCGATGTAGCCCGACGCGATGGCCTGCGCACGCTCCTGCAGGCGCGCAGGTGCCGCGCCGATGCGCGCATCGAACACGGCGGTCTGGCGCTGGTCGTAGTCCGCATACAACGCCGCCAGCAGGCCATTGCGGGTGATGAAGTGATCGTAGGCCACCGGCTTGGTCACGCCGGCCGCCTCGGCCAGGCGGCCGAGGCTGAGGGCATCGGTGCCCTCGCCGCCCACCAGTGTCCAGGCCACGTCCAGCAGCTGGCGGCCACGCTGTTCGCGTGACATCCGGCGACGGGTGGGCGTGGCGGCGGTGGGCATGCAGCGGCTCTACATCATCAGGCAGGTGTGCCTATGGTACGGCCGATGTCGGTGGCGGTCTGCAGATGCGCCGCGGCCTGGCCACTGTCGGCATCGAGCAGCAGCGTGGACGAGTGCACGGTAGCACCGCAGTAATCGAAGATGCCCATGTCGATCTGTGTCTTCATTGCCGCTCCGTAACCGCGGCGTTCGATCATCTCCGCGCCCGCGCCGCCGATGCCGACCAGATGCACCTTCAGCCGCTGCAGCTTCTTTTCCACCTTGCCGTCGGCACCGTCGGCGTAGGCCCAGCCCTGGGTGAACACCCGATCGATCCAGCCCTTCAGCAGCGCGGGAAACGACCACCAGTACAGCGGATAGACCAGTACCAGCGTTTCGGCGGCATCCAGCCGCGCATGCTCGACGGCCACGTCGGCCGGCACCGCCGCGCCCTGCTTGAACAGGCCGATGTCGGCGGCGTTGAAGCGGGGATCGAAACCCTCGGCGGCGAGATCGGCCAGGGTCACGCTGTTGCGCGCATCGGCATCGGTGATGGCCCGCCCGATGCGTGCGGCAACGGCATGGGTAAGCGAAGCGGAATCGGGATGGGCGACGACGATGAGGCTGTGCATGGGAAAGACCTGCGGATTGACTAGTTACCAATGGTAACTAGTGCGTGAAATTCCACCAGTACGCCCCGCAGGATGCTGATTTCGACTCGCTGGCCCTCCCTGGCACATCGCCCAAGCGGACACGGATATGTCACCAAACGTCAAATGCGAATGATTCGTGATACGATTGTTAAGGAATTCTGAAACCCCCACACACGGACGTCCCAGCCATCGCCAGTGGACCCTCAACAGGAGTACTGCGCGATGTCGCATGCCGTTTTGAAATCCCGTCGTTCCGTTGCCGCCCTGACCGCCGCCATCGGTCTCGTGCTGGCCAGCACCGCCCACGCTGATGCCGCCGCCGATACCTCGTCGGCCAAGCAGATGGATACCGTGGTGGTCACCGCCACCGGTGCCCAGCAGTGGATCAAGGATGCGCCGGCCAGCATCAGCGTCATCACCCGCGAGGAGATCGAGCGCAAGCCGGTCACCAGCATCGGCCAGCTGCTCAGCACGGTGCCGGGCGTCACCGGTGGTTACGCGCTGTCCGGCTCGCAGTCGAAGATCCGCCTGCGCGGCCTGCCCGAGCAGTACACGCTGATCCTCATCGACGGCCGCCGCCAGGGCAATTCCTCTGGCGTGAACTACCGCGACGATCTCGGCCCGCAGGATCTGAACTGGCTGTCGCCGGACATGATCGAGCGCATCGAAGTGGTGCGCGGCCCGATGTCCTCGCTGTACGGTTCGGATGCGATGGGCGGCGTAATCAACATCATCACCCGCAAGATCGCCGACCACTGGGGCGGCTCGGTCACCCTCAACCACAGCATGCCCGACTCGGATACGCGCGGTGATACCACGCAGATGGGCGCGCTGTTCAGCGGCCCGCTGACCGACAACCTGGGCGTGCGCATCGGTGCGAACGTGACCGACCGCAAGTCGGACCGCCAGGAAGACCAGACCCCCGGCAACAAGGCCGAGACGGCCAACCTGCAGTTCCACTGGCGCCTCAACGACGACCATGCGCTGACCATCGAGGGCTCGCGTGGCGTGCAGCGCAACACCGGCGCTGGTGATGTGTACGCCTGGGGCCTGTCCAAGCTGGTGCAGACCGGCTACGTGCTCAGCCACGATGGCCGCTACGGCGACAGCACCACGTCCAAGAGCACCCTGGTGCAGAACGACTACAAGGACAAGGGCAGCGCGGTGGGCAACCACTCGAAGGAAACGGTGTTCGATACCGCCTTCACCACCGGCTTCCACTGGGGCTTCGAACACAGCCTCAACGTGGGTGGCCAGTGGAAGCGCGAGGAGCTGGAGAACAGCGACACCATCGGCACCGTGCCGGTGACCTGGACCGGCAGCAGCCGCATCAGCCCGACCAGCCAGGCCGATTCCTGGGCACTGTTCGCCGAGGACCACATCACCCTGCACGAGCGCTTCGTGCTGACCATGGGCGTGCGCTGGGACAACACCGACAACTACGACGACAACGTCAGCCCGCGCATCTACGGCGTGTGGCACCCGGGTGATGCGTGGACCGTGCGCGGTGGCGTGTCCAAGGGCTTCCGTGCGCCGAACCTGAAGCAGGGTACCGCCGGTGCCGCCACCCAGTCCGGTGGCCGTGGCTGCGGCAGCCTGACCGTCGAAGGCTGGAACAGCCGCCTGGTCAGCGCCGACGGCACCACCGGCTGCTACATGGCCGGCAACCCGAACCTGGAACCGGAAACCAGCACCAACTACGAGCTGGGTGTTGGCTTCGACCAGGGCGGCTGGTCGGCCTCGGCCACCTACTTCCTGACCAACTTCGACGACAAGATCGAACAGGTGCCGCTGCGTGACATCCCGGGCCAGACCACCAGCTTCGTCAACGGCTTCTGGTGGACGGTGGCGCAGAACATCCAGAAGGCCCGCACCCGCGGCGTGGAAGCCAGCGTGACCGTGCCGCTGCACGAACGCCTGAAGTGGACCACCAACGCCACGCGCATGCTGGAATCGAAGAACCGCACCACCGGTGCCAGCCTGCTGGTGGTGCCGAAGATCACCGCCAACACGTCGCTGAACTGGGACGTGACCGATGCGTGGCAGCTGAACCTGAGCGCGCAGCACATCGGCAAGCAGCTGGTGGCCTCGTCCAGTGCGAGCTTCGCCAAGGCCTACACCACGGTGGATCTGGTGACCGCCTATGACGTGAACGAGAACCTGACCCTGCGCGCGGGCGTGCTGAACCTGGACGACACGTCCACGCTGGAAGACGGCAACGACTACGACGGTGGTTCGCGCACGTTCTTCCTCGGCCTGACCGCACGGTTCTAAGCAAGCAACGGGGTCGGATCCCTTCGAAGAAGGGCTCCGACCCCGATCGCGGATAGCCATCCACGCATGGCGTGGATCTACTGAACTGCAGCCGGCGTGCTACAGCGTCTCCAGGAAAGCCACCAGCGCGGCACGCTCTTGCGTGCTCAGCGCACGATCGTGCAGCAGCGGGCTGCGCTGCGAGGCGGGCAGGCTGCCGCTGGCCGGCACCTCGGCCACGCCACCACCGCCTGCGTACAACAGCACCACCGGCACCAGGAACGGCATCGAGCCGTCGTGCATGTACGGCCGGGTGTGGATCAGCCCACGCAGGCTGGGTGTGCGGAACGCCGCGATGTCGGCCGGGTCATGGCTGACGGCATAACGTCCCAGATCCTGCCGTGGCGTACCGATCCGGCCCAGGCCCAGGTTGTGGAAACGCTGGTCGGTCAGCAACGGGCCGCTATGGCAGTTGGCGCAGCCAGCCTTGGTGCGGAACAGATGCAGGCCCCGCAGCTGCTGATCGTCCAGCGCATCGATGCCCTGGCTGAACACCCGGTCCCAGCGGTTGCGCGGTGGCCGCAGGCTGCGCTGGTAGACCGCCAGCGCGTGGGCGATGTCGTGCACATCGATGCGGCGCGTCCCCACCCACGGTGCGAAGGCCGTGCGGTAGCTTTCCTCGGTATTGATCCACGCTTCGATGACGGCGGGCGTGGCGGCCATCTCGCGCGGGTTGATCAGCGGCTCCAGCGCCTGTGCTTCCAATGAAGGCGTACGTCCATCCCAGAACAGCGCGCGCGTCCACGCCGTGCTGAACAGCGGCGGTGCGTTGCGCGTGCCCTTCTGACGGTCATGCCCCACCGAGACCGGCAGGCCATCGCTGAAACCCAACTCCGGTGCGTGGCAGCTGGCGCAGGCGATCTGCCCGCTGCCGGACAGCCGCGGCTCCTGGAACAAGCGTTCGCCCAAGGCGACCTGCGCCGGGTCCAACGCGGGACTGTCCGGCACCGGCCCGAACTCCTCGAACACGGCACCGGGCAACAGCTCGGGCCGCGGCCAGCTGGCAGGCGCGCCGCGGTAGCGCTCGCGCAGCGCCGCTGCATCGCTGGTTGCGTCGTCCAGCGCGCGCGCACCGGTGCCCAGCAGCAGCGCACAGGCGGCCACCAGCACCGTGCAGGCGAAGGTTCGACGCCGGCTCATCGCTGCAGCGAGAACGCGATGGGCAGCACCAGTTCGATGCTCGCACCGGCAACGTCGTCCGGTGGCGGCGGCAGCGGCTGCGCGCGGCGTGCCAGTGCCAGCACTTCGGCATCCAGCGCGGCCACGCCGGAAGACTGCGCCAGCGTGGCCTCCAGTACGCGGCCACGCCGGTCGATGCGCAGGCGCAACCACGGCTGCCCTTCCTGGCCACGGATACGCGCCGCCGACGGGTATTGGCGGAAGCGTTCAAGCCGGCCCAGCAGGCGGCTGCGCCAGTCGGCCGGCAGCACGCTTTCACTCAAGGACGTCGCCGCATCCTGCGGTGCCGATGCGGTCGTTGCGGGCAAGGCCTGCGCCGCAGGCGGCGCGGACGGTGCAGGCGCGGCGGCGGCAGATGCTTCGGCTGGCGCTGGCATCGGTTCGCCCTGCGCGCTGGTCGGCAGCGGTGGCAGTGGACGTGTCGGCGTCGGTGCTGCTGCCGTCACCGGCTGCGGCTTTTCCTGCTCGACCGCCGCCGGTACAGGCGTGGGCTCGCTGGCCGACGCGGGCGGCGCCTGCGGCAACGATGCCAGTTCGGCATCCATCGCCACCGCCGGTGCCGCGGCAGGTACGTCGGCGGCGACCATCATCTTCGGCAGCAGCAGCGCCAGCAGGCAGGCATGCGCCAGCACGCTGCCGCCCAGCGCCCAGCACCAGCCCGATGACGGCAGGCGCATCACGGCGTGCCCTGCTCCGCCGCCACCAGCGCGACCTTGCTGAAGCCCGCCTCGCGCAGGGTATCCATGGCCGCCACCAGCGTGGCGTAGTCGGTGCGCTTGTCGGCCTGCAGGAACAGGCGCGGCGCTTCGCCCGCGGCGGGCGTGCCTGCGGCCTGCAGCAATGCACCGCGCAGCGCATCGGCGGCCACCGCTTCACCCTGCACCTGCCAACCACCATCGGCCTGCAGCACCACCACCAGCGGCTGTTCCGGCTGTGCGGCAGGCGCGGCACGCGAGGTCGGCAGGTCCACGGCCACGCTCACCGTGGCCAGCGGTGCGGCCACCATGAAGACGATCAGCAGCACCAGCATCACGTCGATGAAGGGGGTGACGTTGATCTCGTGCTGCTCGGGCAGGTCACCGTCGCCAGGCTGCAGGCGGATCGCCATCAGTGCGCCCCGCGCTGTGGGCCGGCCACGCCGCGGCTGAGGTCACGCGACACCAGGCGCATCACCGCGGCGGTCATGTCGGCCAGCTGCGCACGCCCACGGTTGGCGCGACGTGCCAGGTGGTTGTAGGCCACCACGGCGGGGATCGCCGCGACCAGGCCGAGCGCGGTGGCCAGCAGTGCTTCGGCGATGCCCGGCGCGACCACGGCCAGGCTGCTGGCCTGGCTGCGGGCGATGCCGATGAAGGCATTCATGATGCCCCACACCGTGCCGAACAGGCCCACGAACGGGGCCACCGCGCCGATGGTTGCCAGCACACCCGTGCCCAGCACCAGCTGCCGGCCTTCCTCGGCCTCGATGCGCTGCAGCTGCCAGGCCAGGCGCTCTTTCACGCCTTCGCTGTCATGCAGCGCATCGTCGGAGGCGCGCAGTTCGGTGCGCGCGGCGTCGAGCATGCGTGCGGCCGCGCCGTCGCGCGGCGCGTCCTTGTCCCCCATTGCCTCGCGCAGGACCCGCGGCAGCGACAGCCGCAGCACGTCGTTGCCCTGCCGCCACAACTGGCGGTGCAGCTGCACGCTGCGCGCCAGCAGCACCGTCCACGTTGCCAGCGAGGCCAGCAGCAGGCCCAGCATCACCGCTTTCACCAGCCAGTCGGCCTGCTGGTACATCGCCAGGATGCTGAGGTCGGCCGGCATCACCGGGCTCACAGATCCACCGTGTACGACAGGCGCAGCGCGCGTGCACCGCCCATGCTCAGCACACCGCGCGAGGCCGCGGCCCAGTAGTCGCGGTCGAACAGGTTGTCGATGGACAGGTTGACCTTCATCGGCTTGCCTGCGGCCTCGAAGGCGTAGCGCGCGCCCACGTCCACGCGCGTCCAGGCCGGGATGCTGCGCTCGCGGCGCTCGGTCAGGTCGATGTTCTCGCGGCTGGTGTGCAGCAGGCGGCCGCTGAAGGTCAGGCCCGGCACGGCGGCCACGTCCCACTCACTGCCGAGGTTGAAGTTGAAGCGCGGCGCACCGCGTGCACGGCGTCCATCATTGGTGCCGCCTTCGGTGCTGACCATGCGCGCATCCAGCAGCATCGCGCCGCCCAGCAGGCGCACGCTGTCGGTCAGCTGGCCGAACACATTCAGTTCCAGGCCGCGGTGGCGCTCCAGGCCGTCCACGCGCAGGAACGGCGAGCCGCCGGCCGGGTTGTCCACTTCCACCGTGCTCGGCAGCTTGGTCTGGAACACGCTGACCGTGGTGGTGAAGCGGCCGTTGTCATGCTTGGCGCCGATCTCGTACTGGTCCGACAGGGTCGGCTCGAACACTTCGCCACCATTGGCGTAGTACGTGCTGACCGTGCCGCCCGGGGCCAGGCGTTCGATGTAGCTGACATACACCGAGGTGTCCGGGCGCAGCTTGTAGACCACGCCGGCCGAGGGCGTGACGCGGCTGCGGCGGTAGCCACTGGTGCGGCGGCCGCTGGCGTAGTCCAGGTTCTCGAACTCCAGGGTCTGGTCGCGCGCGCCCACCATCAGCAGCAGGCGGTCATCCAGCAGATGCATCATGTCGGCCACCGCCACGCCTTGGTACTGGTAGCGGCTGGTATCGCGCAGGCCGGCGGTGGTCAGGCTGCTGGTGTCCGGCGCCGGGTAATAGATGGGGCTGTAGATGTTGGAGGGCAGGCTGTTGTACGGGTAGCCCGGCACGCTCCAGGTCAGCTGGCCACGGCCGGCATCGTTGCGGCTGGCCACCACCGACAGGCTGTGCGCCACCGGACCGGTCACGAACTCACCCTTCAGCGATGCTTCCCAGCTCTCGTTGTGGCTGCGTGCCGGAATCCAGTACGGCGTGCCCGACTTGTCACCGTTGTTGTTGGTGATGCTGTCGATGGTCAGCAGGTAGACCTCGTCCGAGCGGTTGTCGCCCCAGGCCGCACCGATCGTCCAGTTCGGCGCCAGGTCGTACTCGACGCGGGCCATCACGTAGCGGTTCTGGCCGTCGTACATTTCCCACGGCTGCTTGGAATTGGTGGTGTTGTCCGGCGCGCTCGGCACGCTGATGCTGGAGCCGATGCGGGTACTGCTGATGCCGCCCCACAGCAGCCGATCCTGGTAGTTCAGGTCGAGGTTGGCGCGCAGGCGCTCGCCGCGGTAATCCAGCGCCAGCGCGTGCAGCTGGGTACGGTTGCGGGTGTGGTCCAGCTCGGTGTCGCCATCGCGGTAGACGCTGTTGAGGCGCACGCCGAACTGGCCCTGCGCACCGAAGCGGCGGCCCACGTCCAGGTGCCCGCCAAACTGCGAGGACGAGGCGTAGGTGGTGGTCAGGCGGGTCAGCGGATCATCACCGGCGCGCTTGAGCACGTAGTTCACCGAACCACCGGGCGAGGAGCCCCACGGGCTGATGCCGTTGAGCATCGCGCTGGGACCCTTGTGCACTTCGATGCGCTCGACCGATTCGATCATGGTGTCGCGCGTGTCGGCCATGCCGTACATGCCGTTGATCAGCGCCTCGCGTGCGGTGAACTCGAAGCCGCGGATCATCACCGAGCCGTTCTCACCATTGCGCGGCGCGCTCACCCGCACCGAGGGATCGTTGTCCAGCACATCGGCCAGGCTCTGCGCCTGCTGGTTCTCGATCATCTCGCGGGTGTAGCTGACCGTATTGAATGGCGTGTCCATCACGCTGACATTGCCGAGCAGGCCCAGCTGCGAGCCGCTGGCCACCTGGCCACCGGCGTAGGCGGCCGGCAGTGCGTTGCGGCCCACCGCGCCTTCCACGCGCAGGGTATCCAGGCGCACTTCACCGGCGCGCGCGGTCGGCTGTGCTTCCACCACCACGCCCTGGCCCTGGCGGCGCCAGCTCAGGCCGCTGCCGGCCAGCAGCTGGGCCAGCGCCTGGTCATCGCTGTAGCTGCCGCGCACCGCGGCCGAGCTGCGGCTGCCGAGCAGGGTGCTGTCCACCGACACCTGCAGGCCCGACTGTTCGCCGAAGGCCAGCAGGGCCTGGCCCAGCGGCTGTGCCGGCAGATCGAAGCGGTGCACGGTGCCAGCTGTGTCAGCGGCATGGGCAGAAGGCGCCGCCAGCAGCAGCGGGCTGGCCAGGGCCAGGGTGATACCCGCGAAAAGCGCGTGGCGCAGGAACGACGGAGCCGGCATCGGCATGGAAAACCTCGTCTAGGCAATCGAAAGGGGGAGGTGCGGATGCGACGCATCCGCAGCAGGTTCGAGATATAGACGCGGCGCAGTCGGCGATCTTCAGCGCGATCGCAGAATTTTTTTCTGGCCGGTGCTCCGACGCGCTCAGCGCCGGGTGACTACCCGCAGCCACGGCGTGATGTGGCGGACGCGGCCCCCCTGGGCCTGTACTGCCAATGCCAGCGCCGCGTCGGGGTCGTGCAGGTCGAAGGCACCGGTGACCGGTGCGGCGGCCAGTGTCGGGTCGGCGATGACGATGCGCGCGCGGCCATAACGCTGCAGCTGCGCGGCGATCTCGCCCAGCGGCGCCTGCTGCACCAGCCAGCGGCCCTGCTGCCATTGCCCGGTACCCTGTGCGACCGCGCCGCGCGTGGCCGTTGCCGCGCCCTCGTCCAGCTGCACGCGCTGGCCGGGCTGCAGGTGCAGCACGCAGTCCTGCGGCTGGCACGGGTGGCGCACGTCCACCCCACCCTGCAGCAGGCTGACCGAGGTGCCCTGCAGGCGCGAGACTTCAAAACGTGTGCCGGTGACGGTGACCGATACCGGCCCGCTGCGCACCACGAAGGGATGCGCGGCATCGTGGGCGACCTCGAAGAACGCACGGCCCGCCAGCAGGCGCACGCCACGCTGGCCGGGCAC
>DOKO01000338.1 GCA_003510825.1 Stenotrophomonas sp. | reverse complement strand
CTGGGCAAGCGCCAGATCTTCTCCGGCATCCGCGGCAGCTACGGTGAACCGGAAGCGCTGGTCGGCCGCAGCGTGGTGTTCATCGCCAACCTGGCCCCGCGCAAGATGCGCTTCGGCCTGAGCGAAGGCATGATCCTGTCGGCCGGTTTCGACGGTGGCGCGCTGGCGCTGCTGGATGCCGACAGCGGCGCGCAGCCGGGCATGCCGGTCCGCTGATGCCCTGCGGGCGCGGCCCTCGCCGCGCCCCTCCACGCAGACCGCCACGGAAGGCACCGCCATGGGAGAGAGCAGGATGGAACTGGCGCTGTTCGATTTCGACCACACCGTCACCACCTGCGATACCTATGGCCGCTTCCTGCGCCGCGTGGCCACGCCCGAGCAGCTGGCGCGCGCGTGGTGGAAGGTCGGCCCCTGGCTGCTGGCCTACCGCCTGCGCATCATTTCCGCCGCGCGCATCCGCGCCCGCGTCACCCGCCTCACCTTCAGCGAACGCCACGCCGATGACATCGCCACGCTGGCGGCCGGTTTCGCCCGCGAGGTGCTGCCCGAGGTGATGCGTCCGGAAATGCTGGAGCAGATCCGCTGGCACAAGGAACAGCAGCACACCGTGGTGATCGTGTCCGGTTCGCTGGACCTGTACCTGCGGCCGTGGTGCGAACAGCTGGGCCTGCAGCTGATCTGCAACCGGCTGGAAAGCCAGGATGGACGCCTGACCGGGCGCTATGCGGGCGGCGACTGCGCCCCACGCAAGGTCGAGCACATCCGCCGCCAGTTCGACCTGTCGCGCTACCTGCGCATCCACGCCTACGGCGACAGCTACGAAGACCGCCCGATGCTGGCCCTCGCCCACGAGCGCTGGTACCGCGGCAGACCCCTGAAGTGATTCCAACGCGCAGCCTTCGCCACGCATGAGCCTGATCCCGCCCCTGACCGAACGCCTCGACCGCTTGCTGCCGCAGACCCAATGCGGGCAATGCGGCTACGACGGCTGCCGCCCGTATGCGCAGGCGATGGCGCGCGGCGAAGCGGGCGTGGACCGCTGCCCGCCCGGTGGCGATGCCGGTGCACGCGCACTGGCACAGGTATTGGATGTGCCCGCCGTGCCCTTCGACCGCACGCGCGGCGAGCACAAGGCGCCGCAGGTCGCGCTGATCGTCGAAGCCGACTGCATCGGCTGCACCAAGTGCATCCAGGCCTGCCCGGTGGATGCCATCGTCGGCGGCGCCAAGTACATGCACACGGTGATTGCCGACCTGTGCACCGGCTGCGAGCTGTGCATCCCGCCGTGCCCGGTGGACTGCATCGACCTGGTGCAGCTGTAGCGGGGTCGGATCCCTTTCCAGCGGAAAGGGCTCTGACCCCACTTCACCAGACATTCGTCGCAATCACCGCGCCCTGCGCGCCCCGCGCCCTCACGGAACAGGACGCACATCGCAGATTGCCCGACTGCTCGCGGCACATGCGCCAGCCCACTGCGGCCTCTTTCAACCGCATGCCAGACTTCCGCAAACGTCCTGTGACGGGCCACCCCAAGCGGCTGGCCGGTTTTCAAGCCACGTTCCGCCCGCCACCGTGCCGTGGCGGCTACCGATTGACCTGAACGGAGCTGTGCCATGACCCCTTCGGACCTTACCGACGACTGCACTCGCGACATCACCGATGCAGCGGACGAGATCGAGCGCCATCCCGACAGGATGATGGCCCTGCTGCGGAAGATCAGCGCGACTGCCGCCGTCGATGGATTCCCTTGGCCGGAAGGCTACCTGCTGCCCGGCGGCCATCTCGGCCTGACCGACGCAGACCGCACCCTGGTAGGCCTGCGCGTGGTGCAGGAAATCATGCTGGCCGCCGAACGCAGCCGGCATCATGACGACGACGCGGAATACGTCGGCGACCACGTCATGGATGGCCTGATGCAGGCCTGCATCGCGCTGTCGGCACACGCTGCCAGCAGGATCGGCCTGCAGTAACGACAACGGGGTCAGAGCGCTCTCCTTCGGAGAGGGATCCGACCCCGCCTCACGCAATCCCGGACTACGGCACGGCCGCCGTGATCACGATCTCGACCTTCCACTCGGCATGCGCCAGCTTCGCTTCGAACGTTGCACGCGCCGGGGTCGCACCTTCGACCACCCACTCATCCCACGCCTTGTTCATGCCGTCGAAATCGGCGATGTCGGCCAGGAACACTTCCGCGCGCAGCACGTGCTGGCGATCACTGGCCACCAGCGCCAGCAGCTTGTCGATCTCCGCCAGCACCTGCCGGGTCTGCCCGGTGATGTCCTGGCTGGTGTCTTCCGGAATCTGGCCGGAAAGGTAGGCGACCTTGTTGTGCACGGTCATCTCGGACATGCGCGGTCCGACGTCGTAACGCTCCATCATGGGCGTGGCTCCTGCGGGGTGGACTGAACCCCATTCTCACCCAGCCGGGCGGTGAAATGTGGCCTCCCGCACGCACATTCGTTGCCGCCAATCGCCGCACAGTGCCGGTGCTGGTCAAACGCCACCGACAGGCGCACGATGCGCCACGTTCACGTTGACACCCCTCTTCCCCCTGCTGTCGCATTCTTGCGCCGATGACCCCAGCCAACGACCCCACCACCGCTTCGCACACCCCGGCATGGAAGCGGGTCCTGACCATCGTCGTCCCGCTGCTGATCCTGTCGCTGGCCCTGCACGGGCTGGCCAACGAGTTCGACGAGCACGGCTACCGTGCCATCCGCGAAGCCTTCCACAAGCTGACCGGCACGCAGATCGCGCTGACCGTGCTGCTGGGCCTGGCCAGCTACGCCTGCCTGATCGGCTTCGATGCCATCGGTCTGCGCCGCAGCGGTATCCGCGTGCATCCGGCGCGCGTGGGCATCACCGCCTTCCTCGCCCACACCCTGGGGCAGACGGTGGGGTTTGCCGCACTGACCGGCGGCGCGGTGCGCCTGCGCGGCTACCGCAGCGCCGGCCTGGACCTGGCGCAGATCGGCCAGGTGGTGCTGATGAGCACGCTGGGCTTCGTGTTCGGTGCCTGGCTGCTGATCGGTGTGGCACTGTGCATGGAGCCGGCCGCCGCCGCGCTGGCCCTGCCGCTGGACCCGGCGGCGGTGCGCGTGGTCGGCATCCTCGCCCTGCTTGCCTACGCCGCCACCGTGCTGCTGGTCGGCCGCAACGGCCGCCAGTTCCGCATCTTCGGCCATGGCCTGTGGCTGCCGGATCGCCGCACGATGCTCGGCGTCACCGTGCTCAGCGTGATCGAACTGGTGCTGGCCAGCGCCGCGTTCTACGTGCTGCTGCCGGACTCGACGCCCACCGGCCTGCCCGGCTTCGTCGGCCTGTACCTGGTGGCGGTGCTGGCCGGCCTGGTATCCACGGTCCCGGCCGGTCTGGGCGTGTTCGAGTGGAGCCTGCTGAAACTGCTGCCGCAGGTCGCCCCGGCCGCGGTGCTGGCGGCCGCTCTCATCTATCGCGTCACCTACTACGTGCTGCCGCTGCTGCTGGCCACCCTGCTCGCCCTCGCCCCGGCGCTGCGCCAGCCGCTGCAGGCCAGCGCCGGTGCCACCCGTGCCGGCTGGCATGCGCTGCGCCCGTGGCTGCCGCAGATCATTGCCCTGGCCGCCTTCAGCATCGGCGCCGCGCTGGTCATCGATGGCACGCTGCCGACGCCACGCCGCCATCTGCTCAACGCCTCGCTGCCGATCCTTGAAACCTCGCACCTGATCGGCAGCCTCGGTGGCGTCGCCCTGCTGCTGATCGGCCAGGGCCTGGCCCGGCGCAGCCATGCGGCGTGGATGCTGGCGATGGCGGTGTGCGTGATCACCCCGCTGCCGCTGTGGCTGCGCGGCGGCCAGCCGCTCATCGCCGTGTCCGCGCTGCTGGTGGCGATGGCGCTGTGGGCCGCGCGCCGTGAGTTCTACCGCCAGGGCGCGCTGCTGGATGAAGCGTGGTCGTGGCCGTGGCTGCGCAACCTGGGCCTGGTGCTGGTCGCGGTCACCTGGCTGCTGTTCTTCACCTACAGCCACGTCGAATACCAGAACGAGCTGTGGTGGCAGTTCGCGGTATCGGGCAATGCGCCGCGTGCGCTGCGCGCGTTGCTGGTGGTGGCCATCGCGCTGGTGATGTTCGGCCTGGCGCGCCTGCTGCACAGCACGCGCACGCCGCTGCCGGCCGCAGACGATGCCACCCTGCAGGCGCTGGCGCCGGTGCTGGCCAACGCCACTGACACCCAGGCCTGCCTGGTGCTGACCGCCGACAAGGCGGTGCTGCGCGACGAGGCGAAACAGGGCTTCGTGATGATGCAGCGCTATGGCGGCTCGCTGATCGCGATGGGCGATCCGGTCGGCCCGCCCGACGTCGCCCGTGCGCTGATCTGGCGCTTCCGCGAGGAAGCCGACCGCCTCGGCCTGCGCCCGGTGTTCTACCAGGTGGGCGAGGCCTACTGGCAGACCTATCTGGATCTCGGCCTGGGCCTGGTCAAACTGGGCGAGGAAGCGATGGTGCCGCTGCACGACTTCGGCCTGGAAGGGCGTGAGCGTGCGGACCTGCGCCAGGCCTGGAACCGCGGCAAGCGCAGCGGCCTGTCGTTCCGCGTAGCGGCAGTGGAAGAAATTCCCGAGCTGCTGCCGCGCCTGCACGCCATTTCCAACGCCTGGCTGGACGACAAGGCTGGTGACGAAAAGGGCTTCTCGCTGGGCAGCTTCGACCCGCAGTACCTGGTGCGCTTCCCGGTGGCGCTGGTCGAGGCCGAGGGTGAGATCGTGGCCTTCGCCAATCTCTGGCAGGCACCGGCCGGTGCCGAGCTGTCGGTGGACCTGATGCGCCACGTCAACGAGGCACCGAAGGGCACGATGGATTTCCTGTTCATCGAGCTGTTCCTGTGGGGCCGCGCGCAGGGGTATGCGCGTTTCTCGCTGGGCATGGCGCCGCTGTCCGGGTTGGCCCAGCACCGCCTGGCGGGCCGCTGGAACCGCTTGGCTGGGTTGCTGGCGCGGCATGGCGAACGTTTCTACGGCTTCAGCGGCCTGCGCCGGTTCAAGTCGAAGTTCGCCCCGCAGTGGCGCCCGCGCTACCTCGCCGCACCCGGCGGCATGCACCTGCCGGCGGCGCTGCTGGATGCCACGCGGTTGATTTCGCTGGACCCGCGCCGCGGGTGATCCGGGGTGCGAACCCACCCCGGTGGGTGCGAACCGTTGGTTCGCACGCTCTCCGCCGGGCATGGCCCGGCGCTACCGGTGGGGGCGGCCTACGCGCCGCCCTTGAGGATCACTTCTGCCAGGCGGTCATAATCACCATTGAAGTGATGGTCGCCCGGCAGCTTCACCTTCTGCACCGCCTCGCCGGCCGGCAGATCCGGGCACAGCGCATCCTCATCCTTTTCGCCGTACACGCACAGCGTCTTGCCCGCCGGCAGCCTGGCCACTTCCGGCGCGATCGGCAGGCCATCGCCACCGCCGCCCAGCCAGTTGCTGACGTGGAATTCGAAATCGGCCTTGCGTCCCACCGACAGCAGGGCGATGCGCTCGACACTCTCGCGGGTGCCTGCATCAAGCTGGTTGATGGTGGCCGGCAGCACGTCGGCGCCCTGCGAGAATCCGACCAGCATCACCTTGTCGCGGCGCCACTGCTGCCGGTAGTGGGCGATGATCTTCTGCAGGTCGGCGGCAAAGCCCTTGGGCGTGCGCTCGCTCCAGAAGTAGCGCAGTGAATCGATGCCGACCACGGCCACGCCATGCTCGCTCAGCGAGGCGGCAACGTTCTTGTCCAGGCCGGCCCAGCCGCCGTCGCCCGACACGAAGATGGCCAGGGTGTCACCGTTGCCGGTGGCCGGCACTTCCACCACCGGCAATCCCTTCAACGCATCCGGCGGCGGTGCCAGGCTCACGCCGGCCTGCGCGCCCACCACCCGTGCCGCAGCCACCAGGCCGGGCGAGGCATCGCCGCGCGCGGTGCGCTTGAACTCACGCGCCATCGCCACCTGCTGCACGAACGGGCTGGCCTGGCCGGCCTGGCAGGCGTTGCCGCCGGCTGCGCTCAGCCACGGGAAATTCAGTTCGGCCGGCTGCAGCCGGTTGTGCTTCACGCCATCGCCGCAGACCATGCGCTCGTGGCTGTGGCCAGGGCAGAAGCCGGTGGTCAGCAGGCCGGCAAAGACCTGGGTATCGGCCTGCGCGGCCAGCGTGTAGGCCATCTCCGCACCCTCGCCATCACCGCCGACCAACGGCAGGTGATAACCCGGCAAGTGCAGCGAGGCCTGCAGCCAGCGCGAGAAGTTCTCGACGTCGCCGGCACCGAACGAACAGGTCGGATTGCCTTCGCGCTTCAGCACGCCACGCAGGTGATTGATGTCCACGGCGGCAACAAGAGCGCCATCGGCACGCAGGGCTTCTATAGGCAGGCGGCTGGTATCGCCACCGGCGGTCGGCTCATGGAACCAGATCACCACCCGCTGCGGGGTTCCCGCCGGCATGTGCACCGGTATCTGGTCGAAGCGCCCGTGGCTGAACTGCTGCACGTTCGCCGCCGCCATGGCCGGCAACGCCGCCAGCGCCAGCACCACACCCATTGCCCTGCCCAGCCCTGCACGCTTCATATCGCATCCCCGGTGGAATGCGCACACGATACGCCGCCACCGCGTGCACGGCACGTACCCGTGCAGGCCGTTTGAGGTCTAGTTGGAAGCGCTGCGACGCCCCCGCCGGTACATCGCCACGGCCAGCCACAGCAGCCAGCCGACGATCACCACGATCACCGTTTTCTGGCCCAGCCCACGCGGCGGACCTGCCCGCCACAGCACGTGCAGCCACAACAGTGCGAAGGCCAGCCACGCCCAGCCCCACAGCAGGGCCGCACTGCGCTGCCAGCCCGGCTCGCGGCGCAGGTACCACGCCTGCAGCAGCATGCCGACGCTGGCGCACAGGAAGGCGGTGTTGGCGGCCAGGCCATGCACCAGCGGCGCCAGCAGTGGCGTCGCCTCGGGCAGCCAGCTGTCGCCGATGGACACGGTGGCCAGGCCGAGCGCGGCCACGGTGAACAGCAGCGGTGCGGCGGCACTGCGGCGCGGCCCCGTGCTGTGCCGGTACAGCGCGATGCCGAGCACGGCGATGGCCAGCGCCAGCAGGCAGTAGGCACTGCGCAGGGCCAGCCCCCAGGGGCCGTGCAGGTAGATGCTCAGGGTGGTCTGCACCCAGTCCAGGTCACTACGCGCGAACTGGGTCCACAGCGCCGTGGCGCTGAACAGCAGCAACGCGACCATGGCCAGCAATGCCGCCGGCCGCGCGCGCGTCATGACGCCTCCTGCGGATGCCGCGCCTTCCATTCGGCCAGCGCCTTGCGGTAGCGCTGCAGCTCGTCGGAATAGAGGTCGAGCACGCACAGCGGGCAGCCACTGCCGCAGCACTCGTTGGGGCCGGGCTCTTCCGGCGGTAGTGGACGCGGATCGGGATCAGGCACGGGGTCGGTCACGGGCAGGCACGGCGTTGCAGACAGGCGCCCAGTGTAACGGTCCCGCTCAGGCGTCCAGCTGCCGCTGCAGGTTGGCGCGCGCCGCCGCATCCAGCCGCTGGTGGAAGAAGTCGCTGAGGAAGATGCGTGGCGCGCGCAGCAGGCCCTGCAGGAAGCGGCGGCGCCCGGCGCGGTAGAGGAAGCCCGGCACCACGCCCTGGTACTCCTCGGCCACGCCACGATCGTAGGCGGCGAACACCGCTTCGGGGGCCGCCAGGATGGCCATGTCGCAATCCAGGAACAGGGCCGCCTCGGCATCCACGTCGTCCGGTCCCAGTTCGCCGTGGCGCGCAGTCAGCAGGATCAGCTGTTCCACCCGCGCGGCATCGATGCCCGACAGCTCCGGCGCATGCGCGATGGCCCTGCGCGCCAGCTCGGCCGAGCGCGCTTCGTTGTCCTTGCGCCCTGCCTGGTAGATGGCGTCGTGGTACAGCACCGCCAGATACACCTCGGCGGGCTGCTGCCAGCCCGGCCCGGCCGCGACGTCCTGGCAGTGCTGCAGCACCGCGCGCACATGGCCGAAGTGGTGGTAGGCGCGCGGCGGCGTGGCGTAGGCATCCTGCAGCGTCTGCCACTGCGCCGGTGCAAGCGGGATCGGGGCGAAGTCCATGCAGGGGATCATCCCGCCCGCAGCCGCCGCGGGCAAGCTGGACAATTTTTCACCAGCCGCTCACATCGCCCGCCGGGCAAGGCTGGCAAGGGGTTGTCCACAGCTTTGTCGCGGGCTGGTCCACACCGCATGTGGATGAACGCGGAGGGCCGACAAATGGTTGATGCCGGCCAAGCCGCGCGGGTCTACACTGCCGGCAGGCGGGCCTACCCGCCGCCGCAGGAAACTGCCATGCGCCGTCTTGCCGCTTGTTGCCTTGCGCCTCTGCTCGCTGCCACGGCCGTGTCAGCCGCCCTGGCCCAGGATCCTCCATCACCCGCCCCCCAGGCGTCACCGGCCGCACCGGTTGCGGTGGCCAGCGTGCCGACACCGGAGCAGGTGCTGGCCATTCCCGCACCGCTGCGGCAGATGCTGCAGACGCGGGTGATCGCCCGCCACAGCTCGCGCGAGCAGCGCCTGCAGGCGCTGGCCGAAATGATCTTCGGTGCGCAGGCGCTGGACCTGCAGTACGACCCGATGGCGACCTATACGCTCACCGAAATCTGGCAGAAGCGCCAGGCCAACTGCCTGGCGTTCACCCTGCTGTTCGCCACCCTGGCGCGCGAAGCCGGCATCCAGGCGCGCGTGCAGGAGGTGGATCGCGTGGTGTCCTGGTACCAGGACCAGGAACAGGGCGTGGTCTACAGCGTGGGCCACGTCAACGTGGGGATCATGGTCGACGGGCGCGGCGGGACTGTCGACCTCGACCGCAACATCCTCTACGACCAACGCGGCCCGCACCCGATCTCGCTGGACCGCGCACTGGCGCACTTCTACAACAACCGCGGCGCCGAGCGCATGACCGCGGGCGACAAGGTGGGGGCGCGCGCGTTCTTCACTGCGGCACTGGCGCGCGCGCCGGATTTTGCGCCGACCTGGAACAACCTTGGCGTCCTCGACAGCCGCGACGGTGACTTCGCGGGCGCGCGCGCCGCACTGGAGAATGCGCTGCGCCTGGATGGCCGCGAGGATTCGGCGCTGATCAACGCCAGCGTGCTGTATCGCCGCCTGGGCCTGGTGACGCAGGCGCAGGCGCTGGAGCAGCGTTTGAAGGCGGCGCAGCGCGACGACCCGTTCGCGCAGTACATGGCCGGTGCTGCCGCCGAGCGCAACGGTGACCTGGCCACGGCGATCCGCTATTACCGGCGCGCGGTGCAGCTGTACGACAACGCGCACCAGTTCCATTTCGGGCTGGCCCGCGCGTATTTCCTCTCGGGCCAGTTGGCACGTGCCGACCGCGAACTGACGCGGGCACGGTCGCTGGGCGGCAGCGTCAACCAGCAGCGCTACCAGGCCAAGCTGGATGGCCTGTCGCGCCTGCGCACGCAGCAGGCGCGACGCTGAGCGCGGCTCAGGCCTTCTTGAGGAAGCAGGTCTTCAGCACCAGGCCCTTGATTTTGTCCGAGTTGCCTTCGATGTGTTCGGCATCGTCTTCGACCAGGCGGATGTTGCGGATGACGGTGCCCTGCTTGAGCGGGATGGACGAGCCTTTGACCTTCAGGTCCTTGATGACGGTGACGGTGTCGCCGGCCTGCAGGGTGTTGCCGTTGCTGTCACGCACGACGAGGGACGAACCGGCGCCCTCCTCGGCGGTCCACTCGAAACCGCAGTCGGCGCAGATCCACAGCGCGCCATCGGCATAAGTGTTTTCCAGGGTGCACTGCGGGCAAGCGGGAGCGGAAGACATCAGCAAGTACCTCAAAATGAATCAACAACCGCCATTGTAACCGGCGGGTCCGTGCTTCCATTTTTTCCTGCGTGTGGCGCCTCTGTTGATACTGGTTTGAGGCGAGGGGCCATGCGGGTCAGGACACGCCGTAAACC
>DOKO01000262.1 GCA_003510825.1 Stenotrophomonas sp. | reverse complement strand
CCCTTTCGCAGCGCGAAAGGGCTCTGACCCCGCACCATTTTGCGGGCGCCCCCGCCCCACCTAGAATGGCGGCATGAGCACCCTGACTTTCCGTGCCGCCACGTCGGCCGACATCCCCGCCCTGATCACCCTGGTCACTTCGGCCTACCGCGGCGATGCCAGCCGCGCCGGCTGGACCACCGAGGCCGACCTGCTGGACGGCGCCCGCATCGATGCTGAGGGCATCCAGGGCGACCTCGACCGCCCGCGCTCGACCATCCTGCTGGCTGAACGCGAGGGCCGCCTGGTGGCCTGCGCCCACGTCGCCGATGTCGACGGCAAGGGCTACTTCGGCATGTTCTCGGTCGACCCGGCCCAGCAGGGCGGTGGCGTCGGCAAGCAGCTGATGGATGCGGCCGAAACCCATGCCGCGCGCGAGTGGAACGTGCCGGTCATGCAGATGACGGTCATCGACGTGCGCGACGAACTGATCGCCTTCTACGAGCGCCGCGGCTACCAGCGCACCGGCATCAAGAAGCCGTTCCCCTATGGCGACGAGCGCTTCGGCATTCCCAAGCGCGACGACCTGCGCTTTGAAATCCTGGAAAAGCCGCTGGCCGGGGCTTCGGCATGAGCGACACCTGGACCTTCGTCTGCGCCGGCGCCGAGCTGTTGCCGGGCGAAATGAAGAGCGTGTTCGATGAAGTGACCGGCACGCCGATCGTGGTGTTCAACCTCGACGGCGAGCTGTATGCGCTGGAAGACCAGTGCACGCACGAAGAGTTCGAGCTGTCCTCGGGCGAGTTCAACACCTCCGAAGGCAGCATCGAGTGCGTTCTGCACGGTGCACGCTTCGATGTGCGTGATGGCCGCGCCCTGTGCGCCCCGGCTTATACCGCGGTGCCCAAGTTCCCGACCAAGCGCGAGCACGACGCGATCTGGACCCGCGACGACCGCGAGTGACCCGGGCGGGGGCGCCCATGCCCCCGCCGCCCCCTGCCGACCGTCATCCACCCATGGGGTGGATCTACTGATGCGCGCAGCGGGCGCTTTAGCCGCCGTTCCGGCCTGACCCGGCCCCCCGGCGCCGCCCGCCATCCAAACCCCCTTGAGCGCCCTCACAGCGCCCCTGCGCGCCGCTTAGGCACCCCTGCCAAACGCGCAGATGCGAATCATTATCGTTGATGTTATCCTTCGGCCCGACTTCGTAACGGTTTGTAACGAACCGCACCATGGCTTCGCCTGCAGCCACCGCCACGCTGTGCCAGCTTGCCCGCCAGGGGTGGCCACTGCTCGTGGCCGCGCTGCTGACGCTGTGGCTGGGGTGGTCGGCGCTGAATGAAGGGCGCGATGTCCTTACGGACGTCACCCTGCAGCCATCTGCGGCAGCGCTGGATGCCAACGCCAGCGAGCCGCCAGGCGAATCACCGCCACGCGAGCCTGTCGCCCCGCGCATCGAGTCCGGGGCAGAAGGCGGTCACGGCGATGGCACGCCCCTGCTGCATCGCCTGTGCCTGCTCGTTCCCGAGTCGGGCCCGCAGACCCTGCGCGTGCCTGTGCCTAACGTGGCGCCGGTGCGCGTTGCGGCGCGCCGTCAGCCCCCCTCGCATGCACCACCAGCACTGCTGAGCTGAGCCGCCCGCCGGCCCATCTGTCGCACCCGCGCGTCCGCGCCAACCATCCCCACGCCTTCTGTCCCGTCGACCACCGTGCCGACGGGCTCTTCCCGTATCTGGCAAAGCCCATCCCATGACCTCGATCAAGAGCCGCAAGCACGCCTCCCCGCTTCGTTCCCTGCCCCTGGCCACCGCCAGCCTGGCCGCCGGCCTCGGCCTGGCTGCGCTGCCCGCCGTCGCCATGGCAGACGCCACCGACAACGCACGCACGCTGGACAAGATCGACGTGCATGCCACGCGCGGCTACAAAGCCGACAAGGTCGCCTCGCCGAAGTTCACCCAGCGCCTGCAGGACACGCCGCAGACGATCCAGGTCATCACCAGCGACCTGTTCAACCAGCAGGGCGCCACCACCCTCACCGAAGCGCTGCGCAACAGCCCGGGCGTCGGCACCTTCTATGCGGGTGAGAACGGCAACACCACCACCGGCGATGCGCTGTTCATGCGCGGCTTCGACACGTCCAACAGCCTGTTCGTGGACGGTGTGCGCGATCTGGGCTCGATCTCGCGCGATGTCTTCAACATCGAACAGGTTGAAGTGACCAAGGGCCCGGCCGGCACCGACAACGGCCGCTCGGCGCCCACCGGTGCGATCAACCTGGTCAGCAAGCAGGCCAACCTGCAGGATGCGACCTCGGCCAGCATTTCGCTTGGCAGCGACCAGCAGCGCCGCACCACCGGCGACTGGAACCAGTCCCTGGGGGCGACCAGCGCACTACGTATCAACGGCATGTGGCAGGACAGCGACCAGCCCGGCCGCGACCACGTGCAGAACAAGCGCTGGGGCATCGCGCCGTCGCTGGCCTTCGGCCTGGGCACCGAGACCCGCTATTACCTCAACCTGCTCTATGTGAAGCAGGACAACGTGCCCGATGGCGGCGTGCCGACCCTCGGCCTGCCGGGCTGGACGCCGCAGCCGACGCTGGAAGCGCTGGCCGGCCATCCGGTGGACCCGGAAAACTTCTACGGCACCCGCGCCGACCACGACGACGTGACCGCGAAGATGGCCACGTTCCGCTTCGAGCACGACTTCAACGACAGCGTGCGCCTGACCAACACCGCCCGCTGGGGCCGCACCGAACAGGACTACCTGCTCACTGCGTTCATGGGCACCGGCGTGCGTGGCGCTGGCGGACGGCCGACCGGCAACATCACCTATACCAACGCAGCGGATCTTTCGACCTACGCGATCGCGCGCAGCCTGCCGACCTTCAAGGACCAGCGCAACACCATCCTGACCGACCAGGTGAACCTGCGCGCCGACTTCAACACCGGCGCGGTAGGCCACGCCCTGAGTGCAGGTCTGGAATTCACCCGCGAAGAACTGGACAGCTACGGCCAGGCCGCCACCGGTGGCAGCAGCTGGCCTGCGGCGAACCTGTACGACCCCGACTGGAACGTGGCTGGCCTGACCTGGGCGCACAACGGTGCCGACGCCCACGGCAAGACCACCACGTCCTCGGCCTACGTGTTCGATACGTTGTCGTTTGGCGAAAGCTTCCTGCTGACCGCAGGCGTGCGTGCCGATCACTACAAGACCGAGTACGCCAGCGCCTCGGTGTGTGGCGGCCGTGGCGGCCCGGTGTGTGGCAGCAACCCGACCGGCACCGTGCTGCGCAATCCCACGCTGGAAGCCTCCGATACGCTGCTGAACTGGAAGCTGGGCGCCCTGTACAAGGTCGGCGACACGGTCAGCGTCTACGCCAACTACGCCATTTCGCAGCAGCCCCCGGGCGGTGCCAACTTCCAGCTGAGCAGCTCGGCCAGCAGCGCCGACAACCCCAAGCTGGATCCGCAGAAGGCCAAGACCTTCGAAGTGGGCAGCAAGTGGGGCTTCCTCGATGATTCGCTCGCGTTGAACCTTGCCCTGTTCCAGACCGATGTGGACAACGAGATCAACACCACCGTGCTCGACGACGCCGGCAACCCGACGCAGACGGGCAGCAAGCGGGTCAAGGGCGTGGAGCTCTCCGCGGTCGGCCGCCTGACCGACAACTGGTCGATCACCGCCGGCTACAGCCACCTGGATACCGAGGTGAAGGAAGGCGCCAAGGTCGCTGCGGATGGCACCACCAACCTCACCTATACGCCGGCCGACACCTTCACCGGCTGGACCAGCTACACCCTGCCGTTCGGCCTGACCCTCGGCGGTGGCGTGCGCTACGCCGGTGGTATGCACCGCGGTACCGACGGTGCCGTCGGCACCCCGGCGTTCACCAAATCGTATGTGGTCTACGACGCGGTGGTGTCCTGGGCGATCAACGAGAACGTGTCGCTGCGCTTGAACGGCTACAACCTGTTCGACAAGCAGTACGTGGCCAGCATCAACAAGAGCGGCTACCGTTACACCCCGGGTGCCCCGCGCACCTTCCTGCTCAGCGCGGACGTCCGTTTCTGATGGCCACGGCGCGGGAGAGCTGGACTCTCCCGCGCATCAACGAGGAACCCGCATGCTGCTGCACATCCCCAACGTGCTGGTGCCCGAAGAGGTCAGCCTGATCCGCCAGCAGCTGGACGCGGCGCAATGGGCCGACGGGCGCGAAACCGTCGGCGCCCAGGGCGCACAGGTGAAGCACAACGAACAATTGCCCGATGCCTCGCCATTGAAGGCCGAGCTCGGCCAGGGCGTGCTGGCCGCGCTGCGGCGCAGCCCGCTGTTCTTTGCGGCCACGCTCCCGCTGAAGATCCTGCCACCCCGCTTCAACCGCTACAGCGGCGGCGGCACCTATGGCTTCCACGTCGATGGCGCGGTGATGAACCTGGGCCACGGAGAGCAGCTGCGCTCGGACATCTCCTGCACGCTGTTCCTGTCCGCGCCGGAGGAGTACGACGGCGGCGAACTGGTCATCAGCGATACCTACGGCGAGCACGAGGTGAAGCTGCCGGCCGGCGACCTGATCGTGTACCCGTCCAGCAGCCTGCACCAGGTCAACCCGGTCACCCGTGGCGCGCGCGTGGCCTCGTTCTTCTGGGTGCAGAGCATGGTCCGCGACGACGTGCAGCGGCGCCTGCTGTGGGAGATGGACACCTCCATCGAACGCCTGCGGCAGACCGGTGGCGATGCCGGTGCGGTGCTGCAGCTGACCGGCGTGTACCACAACCTGCTGCGGCACTGGAGCGAAGTCTGAGGCCGCTGTCGCGGCCCTGCGACAATTTGGCAATCATTCTCATTTGCAACCGCTAACAGCTCTCATTACAATCACGCCCCGTTGACGCCGGATGGTCCGGCGCACACCCAGGGGTTGCCTGCCTTGCGTCGCCCGTTCCGCCCTCGCCCGCTTCGCCTCGTGCAGTTCGGTACCGCCATGCGCGGTCATCGCCCTGCGCTGGCCAGCCTGTTGGCGTGGGTGGCGATGCTGGCGTTGCTGCTGGGCACCCTGCCGCTGCTGCCGCACGGGCAGGCTGACGCCGCCGCGCAGGCCTGGCAGCAGCCGATGGAAGGCCGCGGAGGTGAAGTGCCGGTGGAAGAAGACGCGCCGGCCAAGCTGCGCCGCTGCGTCTGCACGCCGACCAAGGCGGCCGAGAAGGCACCGCCACCGCCGCTGCTGCTGGCCAGCCAGTGGCTGCGCAGCGAACTGGGTCTGCTTCCCCTTGCCCCGGCCAATGCCGGGGTGCGTCCGCAT
>DOKO01000261.1:1152-2630 GCA_003510825.1 Stenotrophomonas sp. | reverse complement strand
GTTGGCAGCGCCGGAATACACGCCACGATGCACGTCTGAGTCGGAAGAAAAGGCCATCGCTACATGGTGAAGCAAAAACTGTGATTCGCATACAACTCTTTCATGTGAAGACGCAGGTGCTTGAGCGCTGAACAATTCAGCAAGCTTCGGGTGAACGCACAGCGCGCCTTCGCAGCAGCTGCATCAGCGCTGCACGCGTGCTGCACGCGCGGCTGCATACAGTGTGGCCACTCCCCTCTTGGCGACGCCGCGTGGACCTGCAGCCTTCCGTTCCTTCCTTCGATCGTCATCCTTCCTTCCCGCGTCGGCCGATGGCGGACAGTGCCCACTTCGAACTGCTCGACGTCAGTGCCCTGCAGGATCCCTGCAGCGGCCGCATCGTCCACCTCTATGCGATGGTGGCGCGCTGCACGGCGTGCGAGACGGTATTCAAGGCAGAGGAAGGCGCTGGCCTGGTCAGTACCTCGTCGGCCCGGGTTGTCCGCTGCCCGTCGGGCTGTGGCCAGCAGTCGTTCACCGGCGCCGCGCTGCGGCAGTGGCGGGCGGCGGCGGTACCCGCCGCCTGAGCCCCGCTCACAGCACCGAAGGATTGAGCTGCCAGACCGCATGGTTGAGTGCGGTGGCGAAGCTGACCCAGGCCAGGTAAGGCAGCAGCAACCACGCCGCCAGGGCCCTGCGGCGGGCAAACGCCAGCATCGTGGCTACGATCAGCACAAGCAGCAGCAGGATGTCGGCGAAGGCCGCGCCACCAAGCTTCCATGCGAAGAACAGCCAGCTCCAGAGCACGTTGAGGGCCAGTTGCGCGACGTACAGCCCGAGCGCGGTCCGATTGCTGCGCCAACCGCCCTGGCGCCAGACCAGCCACGCGCTGAGGGCCATCAATACATATAAGAGTGTCCAGACCGGTCCGAACACATTGGCCGGTGGCGCCCAGCTGGGCTGGACCAGCTGCCCGTAGAACTGCGCGGCGGTGATCGAGGCCCGCGCACCCAGTGCCGCTGCAGCCAATGTAAGTGCCAGCCAACCTGCCAGGCCGAACATCTGTCTTCTGTGATTCATCACTGATCCTTTAGAACGCTTGCCATTGCACCAGGTCTACGCAGACCGGCGCGTGTTGGATGCAGGCGCCGCACTGCTCAGTCCGCAGTGCCGGCTGCGCCGTCGGCAGGCAGCAGGGCCGGGCGCCCGTCGAACCATTCGCGCGCGCCCGCCAGATGCCACTGGCGCTGCTTCCCTTTCATCTCGATGCCGGCACCGAGCAGTCCCCAGCGCAGGTAAAGATCGCCGCGCTTGTTCCGTTCGAGAAGATCCAGCCGTGCGCGCAGGGACAGCCGCTCGTTCTCGGCTTCCAGGCCGTCGAGCACCAGATGGCCTGCCTGCCAGCGCAGGCGGGTGGTTGCGTTCACCTGACCGGAATCGAGCAGGGACAGCGCCCAGCGCGGGTAGTCGCCACGCTCGGCGAACACCGCCAGCAGCGG
>DOKO01000261.1:0-1030 GCA_003510825.1 Stenotrophomonas sp. | reverse complement strand
GGCGAACACCGCCAGCAGCGGCGCGGCATCGCTCATGGTCAAGGCAGCGCTGGCATCGACCCGGAACGGTGCCTGCGCATCGATGCGTCCCTGCTTGAACTGCACGCGTCCCTGCCAGGGTGTCTTTCGCTGCTGCTGGCCGACCTGCACGTTGCGCAGCTGCACCGACGTGCCCGACAGGTCGAAGTAGCGCTGTTTGAAGTCGGCCCGGCGCAAAGTGGCGTCGACCTCTGCATTGCCAAGCAGGTCGAGGCCGGCCACCTGCAGGCGCGCGTCGTTGCCGAGCAGGGTGGCGGTGCCATGGCCGACCCGGCCGTCGGTATCCAGTTCCACATCGCCGGTGAGCGTGCCGGTGCCTCCCAGCAGCCGCGCCTGGCCCTTGCCCAGATAGCGGTTGTAGGCGGTCAGGTCGGGAATGGTGGCATTGCTGAAACGCAGGCGCGCACGCATGTCCTTGCGGAACTCACGCAGGCGGCCATCACCGCTGAGCAGCAGCGACAGGTCGCGCCCATCGAACAAGGTGTCTCCTTTCTCACCGCCTGCGCGTGCGTTGAAGCGCGGCACCCGCACATCCAGCGTGGCGCGGGTCGGCGTGCCAGGCGCCAGCTCGCCGTGTGCGCTGGCCGTACCGGTCATGCGCACGCCCGCCACTTCGGCCGTTGCCGCTGCTTCGGGGATGTCCACCGTACTGCCCGCCGCAAGCTCACCCGCTTTCAGCTGCAGGTCGGCCCGCACGGTGCCGCCGCCGTCCAGCTGCACCCAGGGCTTGCGCAGGAACAGGGCGGGAATCCAGTTGAGCGAGGTGAAGGTCCATTCGCCCTGTACCCGACCGGAGGTGCGCTCGATCAGCTGGCCGGGTTCGCGGAAGGGAATCTTCCGCCCCGTGATGTGCAGGTCCGCATCCAGCGAGGCGCCCGTGTCTTCGCGCGCCGGCAGCCGCGCCTGCAGGCGGATGTTCTGTGCGGCGTTCATCTGCACGGCCAGCGTGCCGCGATCGGGGGCGCCGGCGCCGGCCTGCAGCGGCACCCGC
>DOKO01000169.1 GCA_003510825.1 Stenotrophomonas sp. | reverse complement strand
CGGCGCCGGGTTGCTGGTCAGCCGCGCCAGGCCACCGGAGAACGCCACCGTCTGCCGACGGTCCTCTTCGCGGCGGGCCACGTAGGCCTGCAGCAGGCCATCGCTGCCGGCATCACCGCCCGCGTCTTCCAGCAGCTCGGCCAGGGTCAGCGCATCGCGCAGGCCCAGGTTGAAACCCTGCGCGCCCAACGGATGGATGGTCTGCGCGGCATTGCCCAGCAGCACCGTGCGCTGCCCGGCCAACGCGCGCGCCAGCACCTGGATCAGCGGATAGGCACTGCGCGGACCGGATTCGAGCAGGCGGCCGGCGCGCCAGCCGAGCGCGTTCTGCAGGCGCTGCAGCCAGGCGGCATCGTCCAATGCCATCACAGCCTCGGCCTGGTCACGGGCCACGCCGTGCACGCAGCCGAAGTGGCGGTCACCGCGCGGCAGCAGCGCCGTCGGGCCGGTGTCGGTGAAACGCTCCCAGGCACTGCCATCGGGCGCGCGCTGGCTGCGCACACGGGCGACGAACAGGGTCTGCAGGAAATCATGGCGGTCGACCTCGATGCCCAGCGCCTCGCGCACGCCGCTGGCGGTACCGTCGGCACCGACCACCAGCCGCGCCTGCAGCACGCGCTCGCCGCCCTCGTCGGCCACGCGCACCTGGCGATGGCCGTCGATCACTTCGCCCAGGCCGAGGAAACGCATCGGCCGGTAACGGTGCAGGCGCGGCAGTTCCTGCAGCCGCGCTTCCAGCGCCTGGCCGAAATCGCGCGCCACCACCACCTGGCCGAACCAGGGCCGGTCGTAATCGGCCGCGTCGAGCTGGACCCGGCCAAAATCTCCGGCGCGGCTGACATGGATGCGCCGGATCGGGCCGGGCGCCATCGCCAGCTTCTGCATCACCCCCAGCGCGGTCAGCGCATTGACGGTGGCGGCGGCGAAGCTGAGGTTGCGCTGGTCGAACACCGTCGGCAGTTCGCCGGCCGGGCTGGCCTCGAGCAGGCCCACGTCCAGGCCCAGCCGGTCCAGGGCGATGGCCAGGCTGGCTCCCACCAGACCGCCACCGACGATCAGCACGTCATGTCGTTCACTCATGAGCCAATGATACGCGCTCGCCGCCGGGCCCTGCGCCAACCCGCGCGGCGGGCTAGAATGAAAGCTGAATCCGCTCCGGGCCCGCTGCCATGTCCGACACCGCCAACCGCGCCTTTGTCCTCTCCGTGCTTGTGCTGTTGCTGGCGGCGACCCGGGTCAACCACTTCGCGGCCATCCCCGATGCGTCCTGGGCGGTGTTCTTCATCGGTGGCTTCTACCTGGCGCGCTGGACGCGCTGGGCGTTCCCGCTGCTGATGGTCTTCGCGGTGCTGGTGGACTGGATCGTGATCCGCAGCAGCGGCCTGGATTTCTGGCAGCACTACTGTGTCTCGCCGGGTTACTGGCTGCTGCTGCCGGCTTACTTCTCGCTGTGGGCCGGTGGCCTGCTGCTGGGCCGCAACTACCACGGCGCGCGCTGGTCGACGCTGGGCAAGGGCGCGCTGCTGCTGGTGGCCTCGGTGGCCCTGTGCCACCTGCTCGCACAGGGCGGCTTCTACTGGACCACCCGCAACGTGGCCGAGCCGACGGTGGCCGGCTGGGCGCAGAACTACGCGCAGTGGTTCGGCCCCTACCTGCGCACCACGGCCCTCTACGTGGCGCTGGCCGCGGCCCTGCAGCTGGCGGTCGAGCAGGTGCTGAAGCTGCAGCAGGCCCGCCGCGACATCCAGCACTGAGCCATCGCATGGGCCATCGTCTTTCGCGCATCTACACCCGTACCGGCGATGACGGCAGCACCGGCCTCGGCGATGGCAGCCGGGTCGGCAAGGACGACCTGCGCGTGGCCTCGTACGGCACGGTGGATGAAGCCAACGCCGCCCTTGGCCTGCTGCTGGCCACGGCGCTGCCCGACGACGTGCGGGCGCTGGTGGTCCACCTGCAGCACCAGTTGTTCGACCTCGGCGCCGAGTTGTGCGTGCCGGGCCATGCCGCCATCCACGCCGCCGACATCTCGGCGCTGGAACAGCAGCTGGATCATTACAACGCCGACCTGCCGATGCTGAAGGAATTCATCCTGCCGGCCGGCGGCGAAGCGGCCGCGCGCTGCCACCTGGCACGCACCATCGTGCGCCGGGCCGAGCGCGAGACGGTCGCCCTGGCGCGGGTGGAAGACGTGCGCAGCGAAGCCCTGCAGTACCTCAACCGGCTGTCGGACCTGCTGTTCGTGCTGTCGCGGGTGCTGGCCCGCGCCGACGGCCACGGCGAGGCGCTGTGGCAGCCGCAGCACCGGCAGCGCTGACCGCCGATGCTGGTCTATACCCACCCCGCCTGCCTGCAGCACGACCCCGGCCCCGGCCATCCCGAGTGCCCGCAGCGGCTGCAGGTGGTACTCGATGCCCTGCACCAGGCCTTCCCCGGCCAGCTGGACTGGCGCCAGGCGCCGCCGGCCAAGTTCGGTGAACTGAGCCGGGTGCACGACAGCGCCCTGCTCGACTTCGTCCTGCAGCCGCAGACCCTGCCGCTGCGCCAGCTCGACATGGACACCTGGACCTCGCCCGGTTCGGCCAGCGCCGCCGTGCACGCGGCCGGTGCCGGCGTGGCCGCGGTCGATGCGGTGATGCTCGGCGATGACCCGCTGGCGTTCTGCGCGGTGCGCCCGCCCGGCCACCACGCCACCAGCAGCACGGCGATGGGCTTCTGCCTGCTCAACAACATCGCCGTGGCCGCCGCCTATGCGCGCGACCGCCACGGGCTGGAGCGCATCGCCGTGGTGGACTTCGATGTCCACCACGGCAACGGCACCCAGGACATCTTCCAGCACGACGCCCGGGTGTCGTACTACAGCACCCACCAGGCCGGGCTGTTCCCCAATTCGGGCCTGCGCCGCGACCGTGGCGCCGGCAACCTGATGAACATCCTGCTGCCGCCGGGCAGTGGCGGGTTCCGCTTCCGCAATGTCTGGGCCGACGAGATGCTGCCGGCCATCGACGACTTCCGCCCGCAGCTGCTGCTGGTCTCGGCCGGCTTCGACGCCCACCTGCGCGACCCGCAGGCCGACCTGATGCTGGAAACGGACGATTTCGCCTGGATCACCGCCGAACTGCATGCGCTGGCCCGCCGCCACGCGGCCGGCCGGGTGGTGTCGATGCTGGAGGGCGGCTATGACCTGCAGGCCCTGTCCGAGTGCACCGTGGCCCATGTCCGGGCCCTGCTGGAAGGGGCGTCCGGGCCACGGGCTGGATGAACCCGAACCGGCAGCGGGCGGCAACCTTCATTGCCCCTATGCAGCGGATGGGGCAATCTACCGTCCGTTTTCGCCCGAATCCGAACCGCGTGCGCCGAGCCCTCCGCCTGCTTCCCCTGCCCCTGAGCATCGCCGTCTGCCTTCCCGCGATGGCCGATGACAAGCCGCTCAACTGGGGCCTGTGCCCGGCAACCGAGGTCATTCCCGCCTTCACCGATGCCCCCACCCCGGTGCCCGGGCAGGACAAGGCCGCCGCCAGCGCCGAGCGCGAGCAGCAGCCTACCGACATCGAGGGTGACCAGCTGCTGGGCACCACCACCGTGCCGCAGTACCAGGGCAACGTGGCGCTGCGCCGTGGCGACCAGTTCGTCGGTACCGACAAGCTCAGCTTCGACACCGAGAGTGGCAACTACATCGCCGACGGCAATGTGCGCTACCAGGATGCGTCGATCCGCATGGTCGCCAAGCGTGCCGAGGGCAACCAGGAAAGCGACACCCACAAGATCACCGACATCCAGTACCAGCTGGTATCGCGCCGTGGCAACGGCGATGCCGAATCGGTCGACCTGCAGGGCGCCGTCGGCCAGATGCACCGCTCGACCTACACCACCTGCGATCCCTCGCAGCCGGTGTGGAAGCTGTCGGCGCCGGAAATCGAAGTGGACAACGACGAGGGCTTCGGCACCGCACGCAATGCCGTGCTGCGCATCGGCAAGGTGCCGGTGCTGTGGGCGCCGTACTTCAAGTTCCCGATCGATGACCGCCGCAAGACCGGCCTGCTGTTCCCGCAGCTGGGCATGTCCGGCCGCAACGGTTTCGATTACGCCCAGCCGATCTACCTGAACCTGGCGCCGAACTACGACGACACGCTGACGCCGCGCTACATGAGCCGGCGCGGCCTGATGCTCGACAACGAGTTCCGCTACCTCTACAACGGCGGCCGCGGCGAACTGCTGACCTCCTACATCCCCAACGACAAGCTGCGCGACATGGACCGCGGCCGGGTGATGTTCAGTGGCTACCACAACGTCGACAGCCACTGGCAGGCGCGCGCCAACCTGGCCTGGGTCAGTGACGAGCGCTACATCGAGGACTTCGCCAACCGCCTGGTCGGCGTCACCGCGTCCAACCTGCAGAGCACCATCGGCCTGTACGGCACCGGCCAGGACTGGACCGCCGGCATCATGGCCGACCGTTGGCAGCTGACCGATTACACCCTCAATGAAAGCGCGCTGGCCTACAACCGCCAGCCGCGGCTGTACTTCAACTGGGACAAGTCGCTGCTGCCGTGGCTGGAGACCGGCGTCTACTCCGAGGTCGTCCGCTTCACCCACGACGACATCAACTTCAAGTACGACGCCAGCGCCGGCGAAGACCTGCAGTACACCCGCAACGGCCTGACCCAGCGGGTCTACGGCGGCTCGCGCCTGGACATCAAGCCGTACGTGTCGTTTCCGATCAGCGGCGCGGCCTGGTACGTCACCCCGACCCTGGCCTACCGCTACACGGCCTACCAGCTGGACCGCGGCCTGGCTGACAGCATCCGCAGCAACGTGCTGACCTCGCAGGGTGTCGATGTGAGCACGGCGACCGCCGACCAGCTGCGCGGCAACACCTCGCCGACCCGCGCCCTGCCGATCGCCAGCCTCGATGCCGGCCTGTTCTTCGACCGCGACACCAAGATCGGCGGCAAGTCCTTCCTGCAGACCCTGGAGCCGCGCCTGTTCTACCTGCGCACGCCCTACCGCAACCAGGACGACCTGCCGATCTTCGATACCCGTGACTTCACCTTCAGCTGGGGCCAGCTGTTCCGCGATTCGCGCTATACCGGCGCCGATCGCCAGAACGATGCCAACCAGCTGACGATGGCGCTGAGCACCCGCTTCATCGACCAGACCACGGGCAAGGAACGCTTCTCGGCCTCGATCGGCCAGATCCAGTACTTCGACGAGTCGCGGGTGACCGTGACCCCGGGCGGCGCCCCGGTCGAAAAGGGCAAGTCGGCCTGGATCGCCGATTCGAACTACATGATCAACGACCGCTGGACCCTCGGCGCCACCTACCAGTGGGACCCGAAGTACAAGCGTGAGGATCTGGCCAGCGTCCGCGCCCGCTACCTGATGTCCAACGACGGTGTGGTCAACCTGAGCTACCGCTACCGTATCAACGCCGGTGCGGCGGCCAATGCCACCAAGGAAGAGCGCACCCTGCTGGAACAGGCCGACCTGTCGTTCCTGTACCCGCTGAACGAGCGCTGGAGCCTGGTCGGCCGCTATTACTATTCCATCCAGGACAGCAAGCCGCTGGAAATCATCGGTGGCGTGCAGTGGGACAGCTGCTGCCTGGCCGTGCGCGCCGTGGCCCGCCGCTACGTGCGCAACCGCGAAGGTGAACTGAACAACTCCATCCAGCTTGAGTTCGTGCTGAAGGGCCTGAGCTCGCTGGGCCAGGACACGGACCGCACCCTGCGCCGTGCTATCCTCGGGTACAACCGCGACGACCTCTATCTCGTGCCGCCCAGCAACACCGGGGCGACCCGGGACGACTACGATCCAAACCAGATCCCATGACCAAGAGCTTCCCCGTCCTACTCGCTTCGCTGCTGGCCGTGTCCAGCGTGTCCGCCCCCCTCCAGGTCATCGCCCAGGAGGCCCAGCCGCTGGACCGCATTGCAGCCATCGTCGATGAGGACGTGGTGCTGCAGAGCGAACTGCAGCGCGCGATCGTCAACATCAAGGCCCAGTACGCCGGTCGTGAGAACCAGCTGCCGCCCGACGACGTGCTCAGCCGCCAGGTGCTCGAGCGCCTGGTGCTCGTCAAGCTGCAGGTCGCCCGCGCCCAGGGCAGCGGCATCCGCATCAGCGACCAGGAACTGAACCAGGCGATGAACTCGATCGCCCAGCAGAACGGTTCCAACCTGGACGCCCTGCGCCAGCGCCTGGCCAGCGACGGCATCGATTTCGCCGATTTCCGCGCCTCGGTGCGTGACGAGATCACCGTGCAGCGCCTGCGCCAGAGCTTCGCCCAGAGCCGCATCAGCGTCAGCGAAGGCGAGGTCGATGCTGCCCTGAAGCAGCAGGCCACCGTCGGCAACCAGTACCACCTGGCGCACATCCTGGTGGCCCTGCCCGACGGCGCCACTGCCGAACAGATCTCCACCGGCCAGAAGAAGGCCGATGGCGTGAAGGCACTGCTGGACAAGGGCGAGCTGGACTTCAACGCCGCCGCCGTCCGCTATTCGGACAGCCCCAACGCGCTGGAAGGCGGCGATCTGGGCTGGCGCAGCCTGGATGAGATCCCGGCCGCCTTCGCGCAGATGATGCAGCAGATGAAGGCCGGCGACGTGGTCGGTCCGATCCGTGGCCCGAGCGGCTTCCAGCTGCTGAAGCTGGTGGAAGTGCGCGATGCCAACGCCGCCTCTGGCGACCACACCGTCACCGAGTACCACGGCCGCCACATCCTGGTGCGCGTGGACGACAACCAGACCGACGCGGCCGCCAAGGCCAAGATCGACACCCTGCGTGCACGCATTGCGGGTGGTGCCGACTTCCAGACCGTTGCCAAGGAGTCTTCTGAAGACACCAACAGCAAGGGCCAGGGCGGCGATCTGGGCTGGTTCCCGGCCGATGCCTTCGGTCCGGCGTTCGGCCAGCAGGTCGAAGGCATCCAGGACGGCGGCGTCAGTCAGCCGTTCCGTACTGATGCCGGCTGGCACATCGTGCAGCGCGTTGCCACGCGCCAGACCGACGTGACCAGCGACAACCAGCGTGCCCAGGTCCGCGAGACCATCGGCCGCCGCAAGCTGGAAGACGAATACAACCGCTTCCTGCAGGAA
>DOKO01000398.1 GCA_003510825.1 Stenotrophomonas sp. | reverse complement strand
GGCCGGCGGCCAGCGCCAGCAGGCTGTCCGGTGCGGCCGCGCCGATGCAGTGCAGGCGCACCTGCGGCAGCTGCGCGCGGATGCCGGCAAAGACCTCGCCGATGAACCATTCCATCGCATCCAGGTTCGGCGGGTGGCGGAAGCCGCCGACGAATACCAGGTCGTGGCGCTGTGCATACGGTGCGCCTGCGCCGGCCACTTCATGCAGGTTGGAGATCAGTTCCACCCGTACGCGCGGTGCATCGGCCTGCAGCTGTTCGCGCTCGGCGGCACTGACCAGCACGGTGACGTCGCACTGCTCCATCACCGCCAGTTCGCTGCTGCGGGTGCGTTCGGCCGCACGCAGCAGGCTGGCATCACCGGCCACTTCGGCGCCGCGGCGCTCGCGCAGGTAGTGCAGGTCCACCGTGTCGAACACGGTGCGTGCCTGCGGCGCATAGCGCTTGAGCAGGGGCAGGCATTCGTTGGCCACGTGGTGGCGTACCAGCAGGGCCACGTCGAAGCGTGCACCGTGGCTGCGCAGCCAGCCGGCCACGCCCTCGATGAACGGTGCGTACCAGACTTCCACGCCCATCCGCTGCAGGGCTTCGGTGGCCGCGCCGCCGTGCTCGCGCCGGGTCGGCACGAACACCACGTGGGCCCCGGCCTGCAGCAGCAGGCGGATCAGGTTGACCTGGCGCAGCGAGCCGGAATCGCGCTCCGGGCGCGGCACTTCCTCGTCCAGGATCAGCACCTGGCGGCGGCCGCGGTACAGCAGGGCGGGCGAGGGCACTTCGCCCACCGCCGGGTGGCGCGCCAGCTCGGTGGCCCATTTGGCGGCGAAGATGCCCTGGTTGCGCACCTGGTAGGCCTTCACCCCGCTGCCGGTATCGGTGCCGTTGCTGGTGCCTTCATCGTGGATGACCCGGCTGGCAGGCTGCACCAGCACGCGGCGGCCCAGCGCCCGCACGTTGAAGGCCAGGTCGGTGTCTTCGTAGTAGGCCGGGCGGTAGCGGGTATCGAAGCCGCCCAGCTGCTGCCACAGACCCCGCGGCAGCATCAGCGCCGCACCGGAGCAGTAGTCCACGTCGCGCAGGCAGGCAAAGCGCGGGTCGTCGGCGGCCTCGAAGCGGCCATAGCTCCAGCCGCTGCCGTCGGCGAAGATCACCCCGCCCGATTCCTGCAGGCGGCCATCGGGATAGAGCAGCTGGCTGCCGACCAGGCCGGCCTCCGGCACCGCAGTGAAGGTGTCCAGCAGGGCGTCCAGCCAGCCTGGCTGCGGCACCGTATCGTTGTTCAGCAGCACCACGTACTGGCCGCGCGCGCGCTCCACGCCATCATTGCAGGCGTCGATGAAACCGCCGTTGCGCTCACGCACCTCGTAACGCAGGCCGGCGATCTGCGGCATCCACTGCACGGTGGCATCGCTGCTGCCGTCGTCGACCACCAGGATCTCGCAGGCGGCCGCCGGCGGATGGGCGGCCAAGGCCCGCAGGCAGGCCAGGGTGTGATCGGCGTGGTTGTAGACCGGGATGATGATGCTCACCACCGGCGATTCGCTGAAAGGCACGCTGAACGGCGCGAATGCCTGTGTGGCCGGCAGGTACAGCGGGGCACGCGGGGCCGGCACGGCACGCTGGCTGTGCACCCGGATGCGCTGCCAGGTGGCCCGCCAGCCGCGGGTCCGCAGGCTGGCCAGGCTGCGCCGGGCCAGGCCCGTCAGGCGATTGATCAGGTAGCGGATTTCGGCCAAAGACATCGCCATCCGGTTGCAACTCCAGCTTAAGCGGGGGAACACGGGGGAATCCGCCAGCCACGGTGGCTGGGGTAGACTCGCCTGACCCTACATTCTCGCATTCCCGTGCCCCGACGCTACGATTCCGACGACATCGACGATTTCGACGACGACGACCAGCAGGACTCCGGTCCCCTGTGGCGCCGCCGGTTGATCACCTGGACCATGGCGGCAGTCGCGTTGGGACTGGGTTTCCTCATTCCCTATACGCTGTACCTGAACCAACAGGTCACCCAGCGTTTTGGCGAACTGCGCTGGCAGATTCCGACGCGTGTCTACGCGCGCCCGCTGGTGCTGGTGCCCGGCAAGGCCATGGACGCCGCCACGCTGAAGACCGAACTGGCGGCCTCGGCCTACCGCGATGATGGCCAGGGCAAGGACCCGGCCACCTATGCGGTGCAGGGCGGGCGCTTCACCATTTCCAGCCGCGGCTACAACGATGTCGATGGCCACGTCGCTGCCAAGCGCGTGGAACTGTCGCTGTCCGGCGGCAGCATTGCGTCGCTGCGTGACCCCGATTCGCGCAAGGCGCTGAAGGCCGCCCGCCTGGATCCGGCGCGCATCGCCACGCTGTACGGGCAGAAGCAGGAAGAGCGCCGCCTGATCCGCATGAACGAAGCGCCGGACCTGCTGGTGACCGGCCTGCAGGCGGTGGAGGACAAGGACTTCAACCGCCACCACGGCATCGACCTGTCCGGCATCGCGCGCGCGGTGTGGGTGACCATCCGTTCCGGTGGCCAGAGCCGCCAGGGCGCGTCCACGCTGACCCAGCAGCTGGCCCGCAGCGGCCTGCTCGGCATCGGCAAGGAACAGACCCTCACCCGCAAGTTCAATGAAGTGCTGTACGCGCTGATCATGGAAGCGCGCTACGACAAGCGCACCATTTTCGAGGCCTACCTCAACCAGGTGTACCTGGGCCAGCGCGGCAGCCAGGCGATCCACGGCATGTCCTCCGGCGCCGAGTTCTGGTTCGGTCGCGACCTGTCCTCGCTGGATACGGAACACATCGCGCTGCTGATCGGCCTGGTCAAGGGCCCGTCCTACTACGACCCGCGTCGCAACCCGGAGCGCGCGACTGACCGCCGCAACTTCGTGCTGGGCAAGCTGCACGAAGCAACCCTGATCGACGATGCCGAGTACCAGCGTGCGCTGAAGGCGCCGCTGGGCGTGCCCAAGAGTCCGGGCCTGGTGGCGGCCAACCGCTTCCCCGCCTATGTCGACCTGGTGCGTCGCCAGCTCGGCCATGACTACCCCGAATCGGCCCTGCAGGGCGCGGGCCTGAGCGTGATGAGCGGCATGTCGCCGTCCGCGCAGGCCTACGCCGAAGGCGCGGTCACCCGCACCATCAAGTCGCTGGAGAGCAAGCGTCGTCCCGAGCTGCAGGCGGGCATGGTGATGACCGACGTGCACAACGGCGACGTGGTGGCGGTGATCGGCAGCCGCGAAGTGTCCGAGGTCGGCTTCAACCGCGCCATCGAGGCACAGCGCCCGGTCGGTTCGCTGCTGAAGCCGTTCGTGTACCTGCTGGCCCTGGCCCAGCCGGACCGTTATTCGCTGGCCAGCTGGGTGGATGATTCACCGGTGACGGTGCAGCTCGGCCGTGGCCGCAACTGGAGCCCGGGCAACGCGGACAACCGCAGCCACGGCACGGTGCGGCTGATCGACGCGCTGGCCCATTCCTACAACCAGGCCACCGTGCGCGTGGGCATGCAGGTCGGCCCGGAACGGGTGACCCAGCTGATCCACGTGCTGGCCGGCATCAAGGCGGATCCCAATCCGGCGGTGATCCTCGGCTCGACCGACCAGAGCCCGTACGCGATGGCCCAGCTCTACCAGTTCCTGGCCTCCGGCGGCGAGATCCAGCCGCTGCATGCGGTGCGTGGCGTGCTCGATCCGCAGGGCAAGCTGCTCAAGCGCTATGACAAGACCCCGGCGCCGGCCCAGGAAGGTGATTCGATTGCCGCCAACCTGATCAGCATCGGCCTGCAGCAGGTGGTCGCCAGCGGCACCGCGCAGCGCCTGAACGCCGATGGCCTGGGCCGCCTGCAGCCGGCCGGCAAGACCGGCACCACCAACGATGGTCGCGACAGCTGGTATGCCGGTTACACCGGCGACCACCTGGCGGTGATCTGGATGGGCAACGACCAGAACGAACAGGCTGGCCTGTACGGCGCCACCGGTGCGATGCGGGTGTGGTCGGGCATCTTCCAGCGCCTGCCGAGTGCGCCGCTGAAGGTCAGCAACAAGGGCCTGGACTGGCAGTCGGTGGCCGCCACCGGTACCAACAGCACCGATGAAGGCTGCCCGGACGCCCGTCGCTTCCCGTTCGTGGTCGGCTACGCGCCGGCCTACGCCCCCTGCGCCCCGGCCGCGTTGCCGGACGAGCAGGGCGGTGAAAGCGAAGGCGGTGGCTGGCGCAGCTGGTTCGGCCTGGACCGCAAGCAGGAACCGCCTGCCGCCGAACCTGCCGCAGCGCCCGCTGCCGCCACTCCTCCTCCCAGCCGGTGATGCCGATGACCGTTCGATCCCTGTATCCGCTGCTGGCCGTGACCGGCCTGAGCCTGGCCCTGGCCGCCTGCGTGAGCAGCCCGCCGCCGGCACCCAAGCCGGTGGACACCACCACGCCGGCACAGCGCCTGGCCAACGTGGAAGCCGCCGCTGGCCCGGACGACAAGGAACTGTCGGTGCAGCCGCTGCGTGATTCGCAGGTGGAAGACCTGCGCCAGACCGCGCTGGCACAGCGCCAGGGCAACGACCTGGCCGCGGCCGCTGGCAGCCTGGACCAGGCGCTGCAGATCGTGGCGGGCGACCCGGCGGTGCTGCAGGAACGCGCGGAGATCGCGCTGCTGCAGGGCCAGTGGGCCGAGGCGGAGACCTTCGCGCGCAAGGCGGTGGACCTGGGTTCGAAGACGGGGCCACTGTGCCGCCGGCACTGGGCGACGATCGAGCAGTCGCGCCTGGCGCGGGGCGAGAAGGAGAATGCGGTGTCGGCGCATGCGCAGATTGAAGGGTGCACGGTGCCGGGGATCAAGCGGTACTGAGGTGTTCCCCTCCATCGGGCGCAGCCCCCTCTGCGGCACGCGCTCGCACTGATGGATGGTCGTGATGGGCCGGGAGGGTGGGGCGTGCAGGACACGCCGTAAACCC
>DOKO01000047.1:5601-5815 GCA_003510825.1 Stenotrophomonas sp. | reverse complement strand
AGACCCAGCGCGCGATGGGCCATTGATCCAGGCGGGGTCGGATCCCTTTCCGCAGGAAAGGGCTCCGACCCCGTTGCTGTTTTCCTGAAGGAATGATGTCGGCCGCGCATGCTGCAGCTCCCGTTCAGGCGGATTTTCAGGTGCGCTTCATCGCCCATGACGCTAGATGAATACGCACGCCGCAGGCCGTCCAGGCGCAATGTTCCGACAATGT
>DOKO01000047.1:471-5375 GCA_003510825.1 Stenotrophomonas sp. | reverse complement strand
GGCGCAATGTTCCGACAATGTTGGAAGACCAGTTTGGACAGCACGGCAGCCAGGGCGCCCCCGCCCTCCCTGCCCACCGTGGCAAGCCCCAGACAGGAGAACCGAACATGATCAGTACGTCCGCAATCAGCTTCCGTGGCCTGGCGATGGCCCTTGCCTTGCTGGCCGGCGTGGCGGTGGTCAGCGATGCCAGCGCGATGTCGAGGAAGGACAAGCGCACCGTCGTCGGTGCGGTGGTGGGCGGCGTGGCCGGCCATCTGATCTCCAACGGCGACCCGACCGCAACCGTCGGCGGCGCGGTGGCCGGTGGTGCCATCGGCAACCTGACCACCAAGGACCATCACGATCGCCGCTATGACCGTCGCTACGACAACCGTCGCTACGACCGCGGTTACAACCGGGGTTACAGCCGCGGCTACCACGACCGTGGCCATGACCGCCGCCATTACCACGACCGCGGCCGTCATCGCGGCTGGTAAGCGCGCCGCCGCTTGATGTTTCCGGCAACGGGCAGATCCTGGATCTGCCCGTTTTCGTTTGTCCCGCGCAGGTTGCGCCGGCAGCGCCCATGGCGTTGAATGCGCAGCCTTGGTGACTCCTTTCCGGGCAGCGGCTGCGGCATGACTTCTTCCCCCCATCGCGTGCAGGGCCTCAACAACGACGAGGTCGCCGCCGACTGGCCGGCAATCAGCGCCGACGAAGTGGCGTGGCTGTGCACGCAGTACCCGGCACTGGCGGCGGACAGCACGCTGCACTGGCACAGCCCGCGCCCGCTGTCGGCGGCGGCGATCGTGCAGGGCGCGATGGGCCGGGTGTTCATCAAGCGCCACCACCACAGCGTGCGCAGCGCCGCCTGCCTGCAGGAAGAACACCGTTTCATCGCCCATCTGGCCGCACACGGCGTGCCGGTGGTACAGGTGCTGGCCGCCGCTGACGGCGCGACTGCCGTCGAACACGGGCCGTGGACCTACGAGCTGCACGCGGCCGGCGCCGGCGCGGATCTGTACCGCGAGGCGGTGTCGTGGTCGCTGCTGACCGACAGCGCGCAGGCGCTGCAGGCCGGGCGCATGCTGGCGCGCCTGCACGAGGCCTCGGCCAGTTTCCACGCGGCCCAGCGCAGCACCCACATCCTGGTGGCGCGCGACGACCTGATCCGCGCCGACGATCCCATCGCCGCGGTGCAGGCCGACCTGCCGAACCGCCCCGGCCTGGCCCGCTACCTAGCGCGCATTCCCTGGCAGGCACAGCTGCGCGCGGAGGTGCTGCCCTGGCACAAGGGCCTGGCGGCGCGCCTGCGCGACGAACCCCGGCTGTGGGCACACAACGACTGGCACGTCTCCAACCTGCTGTGGGATGCCGACGGCGCGGTGGCCACCGTGCTGGATTTCGGCCTGGCCTCGCCCACCAGCGCACTGTTCGACCTGGCCACCGCCATCGAGCGCAACGCCGTAGCCTGGCTGGAACTGGAACGCGGCGACGACGCCGTGCGCATCGACATCGCCCTGGCCCTGCTGCAGGGCTACCGCGAGGTGCTGCCGCTGTCGGCCGGGCGCGTGCAGCTGCTGGCCGACCTGTTGCCGATGGTCCATTTCGACTTCGCACTGTCCGAAGTGGAGTACTTCGAAGGCATCACCGGCTCCACCGCCAATGCCGATGTGGCCTGGCAGCCGTTCATGCTGGGGCACCCGGCGTGGTTCCACTCGAAGGCCGGCCAGGCCTTGCTGCAGGCGCTGCGCGCGGCGGCGTGAGGTTGGGTGGGGTCAGAATCGGGGTCGGAGCCCTTTCCGCAGGAAAGAGCTCTGACCCCATTCCGGGCGGGCACTGCGTCGGGGTCGGAGCCCTTTCCTGCGGAAAGGGATCCGACCCCTGGCTCGCAAATCGCCACCATTTGTAGTGAAATGGTCATCTGAAGCGGGGGTGCCTGGATTGCCAGGCTGAGAGAGTCCCTTGGAACCTGATCCGGTTTGCACCGGCGTAGGGAGCTTTGAGCAGCAGTCGCACCCCCGTTCCGGGCAGGTGCGTCCGTGCGCCGTCGCTTCGTCTCCCTTGCTGTCAGAAGACGAACCGAATGAACCGCTGCCTGCGCCCCACCCTGCTCGCCCTTGCCCTCTGCGCCGCCCTGCCGCTGCATGCCAGCGCTGCCGAGGCATCCCCCGACGTGGACGCCTCCGGCGCCGAACGCTCGCCGACCGAGCTGGCCGCCGTGCGCGTGCAGGCCGGCAAACCCGCGGCCGATACCTCGCGCGTCAACGCCTTCGGCGGCGGCAGCTGGAAGGACACGCCGGCCTCGGTGAACGTGCTCGACCGCGATTACCTCGACCGCCGCCAGGTGCGTTCGCTGTCCGAGCTGGCCAGCAACGATGCCTCGCTGGGCGATGCCTACGCACCGGTCGGCTACTACCAGAACATCGCCATCCGCGGCTTCGCCCTGGACGCGGCCACCGGCTACCGCTTCAACGGCCTGGCCATCGCCGGCGAACAGCGCCTGGCCCTGGAAAACGTGCAGGAAGTGCAGATCCTCAAGGGTGAAGCCGGCCTCGCCGCCGGCGTGATGGCACCGGGCGGCATCATCAACTACGTGGGCAAGCGCCCGGCCGAAGTGCGCACCGTCACCCTGGGCACCGATTCGGAAGGCTCGCGCTATGTCGCTGCCGATGTCGGCCACTGGATCACGCCGCGATTCGGCGTGCGCCTCAATGCTGCGTGGGACGCCAGCAACTCCTACGTCGAGCACGCCGACGGCAACCGCAATTTCTACTCGCTGGCCGCTGACTGGTTCATCGGCGAGCGCGGCAAGCTGGAAGTGGATGCCAACTACCAGACCAGCACGCAGCGTTCGGTGTCCGGCTACCAGCTGCTGGGCGCCAGCGAGCTGCCGCGCGGCATCGACCGCAAGCACCTGCTCGGCTACCAGCCGTGGCAGCGCCCGGTGGATATCGCCAGCACCAACATCACCGCCCTGCACACCTACGATTTCAACGAACGCTGGCAGTCGCGCGTGTCGGTGGGCTACAGCCGTTCGGTCATCGATGACAACGTGGCCTTTGCCTACGGCTGCTACTACACCGCGCAGTGCGCCGATGGCAGCACGCCGGGCAACTACTTCGCGCCCAATGGCGACTACGACATCTACGATTACCGCAGCCCGGACGACACCCGCCGCAACCAGCAGGCGCGCGCCGAACTGCGTGGCCGCTTCGACACCGGCAGCGTCGGCCACGAGCTGACCATCGGTGCCGACTATTTCCGCCGCACCGTCGACCGCCGCCCCAGCGTCAACGAATACGTGGGCAGCGCCAACATCCATGATGCACAGGTGCCGGTGTACGCGCCCTCGCCGCTGCAGCCGGGCCCGTCCGCGCGCCGCCTCGACAGCCGCCAGACCGCCGTCTTCGCGCTGGACCGCATCAGCTTCGGCGATGACTGGCAGTGGCTGGCCGGTGGCCGTTTCGTGCGCCTGGACGAGCGCGCCTATGACAAGCGCGGCGCCCTGCAGCGGCAGAGCCGCCTGTCGCGCTTCCTGCCGCAGACCGCGCTGGTGTGGAAGGCCAATGACCAGCTCAACGTCTACGGCAGCTACGTGCGCGGCATCTCGCTGGGCCAGGAGGCACCGTTCTGGACCTCCAATGCCGATGAGTTCCTGCCGTCGGTGCAGTCGCGCCAGCTGGAAGTGGGCGTGAAGTACGTGCCGGTGCAGACCCTGACCCTGGGTGCAGCACTGTTCCGCATTTCCCAGCCGTACCAGTTCGCCCAGCCGGACGACAGCGACGCCGGCTACACCTTCGTGCAGCAGGGCACGCAGACCCACAGCGGCCTGGAACTGACCGCCAACGGCCAGCTGACCGACGCGCTGCAGATCGTCGCCAGCGCCAGCGTGCTGCAGGCGCGTGCACGCGATGCAGGTACGCCTGCCTATGAGGGCCACCAGCTGGTGAACGTGCCCAAGGTGCGTGCCAGCGTGCACCTGGCCTATGCGCTGCCCTTCGTGCAGGGCCTGGATGTGACCGGTGGCTGGCGCTATGCCTCTTCCAATGTGGCCCGTGCCGATGGCAGCGTGCGTGCCCCGGACTACTCGGTGTTCGATGCCGGCCTGCGCTTCCAGCATCGCCTGCACGAGCGTGCGGTGACCTGGAACCTGTCGGTGGACAACGTGTTCAACCGCTTCTACTGGCGCGATACCGGCAGCAGCGGCGGTGACTACTACCTGTTCCCCGGTGCACCGCGACAGGCGCGCCTGTCGGTGACGTTCGCGCTGTGAGCGGCGTCCTGCTCGAGTGGACCGCCGCGCTGTGCAGCGTGCTCGGCGTCTGGCTGATGGCCCGGCGCCGGCTGGCGGCATGGCCGGTGGGCCTGCTGTCGGTGGCGCTGTACGGCGCGGTGTTCGCCGAGGCCAAGCTGTATTCGGACACGCTGCTGCAGGTGGCCTTCGGTGGCTTCCTGGTCTACGGCTGGATCAACTGGCGCCAGCATGCCGCCGACGAAGGCAGCATCCGCATCGTGCCGCTGGCGCGTGGCAAGGCGCTGCGCGACCTGGCCATCGGCCTGTGCGGTGGCATCGCCCTGGGCACGGCGATGCACAGCTTCACCGATGCGGCGCTGCCGTGGCTGGATGCGATGTTGACCGCGCTGAGCCTGGTTGGGCAGTGGTGGCAGGCGCGCCGCCACGTGGCGTGCTGGTGGGTGTGGATCGCGGTGGACGTGGTCTACGTGGGCACGTACCTGTTCAAGTCGCTGCACGTGACCGCGGCGCTGTACGTGTTCTTCCTCGGCCTGGCGGTGTTCGGCCTGCGTGCGTGGAGCGCTGCGGCGCGCGAGCCGCGGTAGTCGCCAACCTTGGTTGGCGTGCCCGTGCCAACCAAGGTTGGCATCTACCAGACGGTCATCCACGCATGGCGTGGCTCTAC
>DOKO01000047.1:0-300 GCA_003510825.1 Stenotrophomonas sp. | reverse complement strand
GCATGGCGTGGCTCTACTGGGTGAGGGCCAGGCCCAGGCGCAGCGGCTGGCGCATGTCAGCCGGCGGGGCTTCGGTCAATGGCGCCGCCTGCAGGGTGCTGCGCAGGTCGGCGTCGACCTGGGCATCGCCCAGGCTGTCGAACTCCAGCTTCGAGATGCGGCCATCGCCCGCGATCCACACGCTGACGACCAGCGGTGCGGGCGCGGAGGCAGCCGGCTGCGCCTGCATCCATTCCAGCACGCGCTGCGCGCGGGCGTCTTCGGGCTGCTGCAGGCGCTGCTGCAGCTGCCCGCCGACCG
>DOKO01000048.1:405-7426 GCA_003510825.1 Stenotrophomonas sp. | reverse complement strand
ATGGCGGCCTGGATGGCGGCCACGATCTCGGCTTCGCCCATCTTGGCCGGCAGGTAGGCTTCGATCACCACGATCTCGGCGCGCTCGATCTCGGCCAGGTCTTCACGGTCGGCGGCCACGAACTGGGTGACCGAGTCCTTGCGCTGCTTGACCATCTTGTCCAGCACGGCGATGACGGCGGTGTCATCCAGCTCGACACGCTCGTCCACTTCCTTCTGCTTGATGGCGGCGTTGATCAGGCGGATCACGCCCAGCTTGTGCTTCTCGCCCGCCTTCATGGCGGCCTTCATGTCGTCGGTGAGCTGCTGCTTCATGCTCATGAGGAACCTCGTGGTGGTGGTGGGGCAGGGGCGGATGCCCGAACCCGGAAACGCAAAAAGCCGGCGACGCTTGCGCGTGCCGGCTTCGGCTCCACTGCGACAGGCAAGCCCATCGCAATGAAGATGCGTCCGATCAGTACAGGCGCTGACGCTTGGTGACGTCGCGCGACGAGCGGCGCAGCTGACGCTTCACAGCAGCGGCAGCCTTGCGCTTGCGCTCCTGGGTCGGCTTTTCGTAGAACTCGCGCTTGCGGGTTTCGGCCAGCACACCGGCCTTTTCGCAAGTGCGCTTGAAGCGGCGAAGAGCAAACTCGAAGGGCTCGTTCTCGCGGACTTTGACGCTGGGCATGGAATCTCCGGGACACAGTAGAACCGGGTCACGCCCGGCGAGCCGCACATTATAGCGGCGAATCAACAAACTGCAAGCGTCCAACCCTGAATGCGGGCCGGGGGTCGAAAGCAGTGAGATCTGCACGTCCCCCGAGGGGGCGGCAGGGGCGTCATAATAGCAGGCATGCGAGTCCTTGGCATCGAATCTTCCTGTGATGAGACCGGCGTGGCGGTGTATGACACCGACCTGGCCGGCAGCGCGGCCCTGCGCGCCCATGCGGTCTACAGCCAGATCGCCCTGCACGCCGAGTACGGCGGTGTAGTGCCCGAGCTGGCCAGCCGCGACCACGTCCGCAAGCTGCTGCCGCTGGTGCGCCAGACCCTGGCCGAGGCCGGCCTGGGCGTGGGCGACATCGACGGGGTGGCCTATACGGCCGGCCCTGGCCTGGTCGGTGCCCTGCTGGTCGGCGCGGGCGTGGCCCGTTCGCTGGCCTGGGCGCTGGAGGTGCCGGCGGTGGGCGTACACCATATGGAAGGCCACCTGCTGGCCCCGTTGATGGAAGACGACCCGCCGGAGGCCCCGTTCGTGGCCCTGCTTGTGTCCGGCGGCCATACCCAGCTGGTGGCGGTGGACGCGATTGGCCAGTACCGCCTGCTGGGCGAAACTCTGGACGATGCGGCCGGCGAGGCCTTCGACAAGACCGCCAAGATGATGGGCCTGCCGTATCCGGGTGGCCCGCAGCTGGCCAGGCTGGCCGAGCAGGGCACGCCGGGCGTCTACCGCTTCGCGCGGCCGATGACCGACCGCCCGGGGCTGGATTTCAGCTTCTCCGGCCTGAAGACCCAGGTCTTGATGGCCTGGCGCGACAGCGACCAGAGCGTACAGACCCGCGCCGACATCGCCCGTGGCTTTGAAGATGCGGTGGTGGAGACCCTGTCGATCAAGTGCGAGCGCGCGCTGGAAGCGGCCGGCACCAACGTGATCGTGGTGGCCGGCGGCGTTGGCGCGAACAAGCGCCTGCGCGCCCGCCTGCAGCAGATGGCCGAGCGCCTGGGCGGCCGCGCCTGCTTCCCGCGCCCGGCGCTGTGCACCGACAACGGCGCGATGATCGCCTTCGCCGGCGCATTGCGCCTGCAGGCCGGCCAGCACAACCCGCCGAAGGTGGAAGTCACCCCGCGCTGGGACATGGCGACCCTGCCGGCGGTGTGAACCGTAACGCCGGGCCACGCCCGGCGGACGCATCACGGACGGCCGGCCAACGGCGATGCCGCCAGCACCGTCGTCGCCCGCTCATGGCGCTGCAGCCACCCCAGGGTGTGCGGGCAGCGCGCATGGATCAGCCGCCCGATCGCGGCCAGATCGGCACCGATGTCGCGCTCGAGGATGGGTTCGTGGTGGGCGATGCGGTTGCGCAGGTGGCGGATGCGGTCGAGGTCGGCATGGATGGACCGACGCAGGACGGACAGCGGCACCGAGGGGGCGTGTGGCAGCGCCAGGCTCACGGTCCCGGCCCAGATCGAATGCTCGAACCGTCGAGCGAACAACTGTTGCCAGAAGCCGAATCGCAGTTTGGCGATGACCTCCGGTACTTCCCGCGGAGCTCCGGCGCTGCCCCGGACATCGCATAGCGAGGCAAGCGCGCCTTCGGCAGGAAGGCTGCGCAGCAGCGCTGGATGCCAGGGCCAGCATCGACCATAACGATGCACCAGGGCCGTAGCGGCTGCATTGCGGATCACGACTTCACAGATGTGCAACGGTGGCAGGAGAGCAGCACACATCTGCATGTTCCAGGCATAGAGCGTGGCTGGATCGGTTACGCAACGAGAAGCGATGCGCTCGTAGGTCGACCATCTCTGCCGGGATAACGCTGCCTGCAGGATCCTGCTTTCCTTCATCAACTCACTCCCAGGGAATGTGGCTTCACCTTGACTCTGGGAACGAGGCAGGAACATCAGGAAACGGCATCATGATCGTCAGTGTTTTTTGTGAAACGGCTCGGTTTTTCACCCGGCTGTTTGCCTTGACGCATTTGCCAATTGACCGGGCTGGGTGGCACTCCTAACCTTGCGGCGTGTGCTCCGGGACTCGCGGCTGGATTCCAGCTTCCCCTGGGGACGTTGAGAGGTACCAAAGGGCCCCGCTAGCAGGGCCCTTTGTTTTTTTGAGGCGCCGGCATAGTCGTAATCGCCTCTTGATCAGCAGGCCTGACCTGCTTCAATTTCAAATACTGCGCCACCGGGACTCGCGGCTGTTCAACAGTTCCCCCCGGGGACAAACGGTAGTACCAAAGGGCCCCGCTAGCAGGGCCCTTTGTTTTTTCCGTCACCAGCAATTGCCGCAATCGCCTCTCGCATCGAGCAGGATCGATGGGATACCTTCGCCAGCGTGTGCTTCGGGACTCGCGGCTGGTTACCAGCTCCCCCCGAGGACGTTGAGAGGTACCAAAGGGCCCCGCTAGCAGGGCCCTTTGTCTTTCCCGCCCTTCCCACATCCCAGCCACGCCGCCGCCCGTTCCGGGCAGGCTCACCGCCGTGCCGTTACCATGGCTGCCTGTATCCGGCTGGTAACCGCAATGGACAAGGTTTTCATCGAAGGGCTGACGATCGACGCCCTGATCGGCATCTACGACTGGGAACGGCGGATCCGGCAGGACCTGGTGTTCGACCTGGAAATGGGCTTCGACAACCGCCGCCCGGCCGCGTCCGATGACATCGCCCATACCCTGAACTACAAGGCGGTGAGCAAGCGCCTGGAGCAGTTCGTGCGCGAATCGGAATTCGGCCTGGTCGAGACCCTGGCCGAGCGCTGCGCGCAGATCGTGCTGGACGAGTTCGACGTGAAGTGGCTGCGCCTGAAGCTGAGCAAGCCCGGTGCGGTGCGCGGCGCGCGCGCGGTCGGCGTGATCATCGAGCGCTCGCGCGACTGACCGGTCGTGCCGGTCGCTGGCCGGCAACCTCAACCTCAACACAAACAAAGAAGGAGACAACCGATGGTGGACGCGGTGGTGGCGGTACAGTGGCTGGAACAGCTGCAGATGACACTGGAACCCTATCCCGGCGCCTACCTGGCGTTGATGATCACGGCGCTGCTGGTCGCCGCCGGCCTGGCCAACTGGGTCACCAAGCGCATCCTTGTGCGCGGCCTGCGGCGCCTGCTGCAGCGCCTGCCCGGCGCCGAATCGGGGCGCGGCAGCCACCTGATGCGGGTGATCGCGCGGCTCTCCAACGTGGTGCCCAGCCAGGTGATCGCCTCGGGCATCGCCCTCATCCCCGACCTGCCGCCCGGCCTGGTCAACGTCATCATCAAGCTGTGCATCGTGTGGGCGGTGCTGACCGTGTCGCTGGCGTTCTCGCATGCGCTGGATGCCGCCAACAGCCTGTACGAGCGCAAGCCCGATGCCCGCAACAAGCCGATCAAGGGCTACCTGCAGGTGGTCAAGATCGTGGTGTTCGTGGCCGCCGGCCTGTCCATCGTCGCCACCCTGCTGGGGGTGAAGATCGGCCCGCTGGTGACCGGCCTGGGCGCGGCCACCGCAGTGCTGATGCTGATCTTCCAGGACACCATCCTGTCGCTGGTGGCCAGCGTGCAGATCAGTGGCGACGGCCGCGTGCGCCTCGGCGACTGGATCGAGATGCCCAGCCAGAACGCCGACGGCGATGTCATCGATATCGCCCTGCACACCATCACCGTGCAGAACTTCGACAAGACCATCACCACCATCCCGACCAAGAAGCTGGTGACCGAGTCGTTCAAGAACTGGCGCGGCATGCAGGAGGCCGGTGGCCGCCGGATCAAGCGCGCGCTGTACCTGGACCAGCACAGCGTTGGCTTCCTGGGCGCGGACGAGCTGCAGCGGCTGGGCCAGTTCGCCCTGCTGGGCGACTACCTGCGTGACAAGGCGCAGGAGCTGGAGCAGTGGAACGGGCGCCTGCGCGAGCAGGGCGTGGCCGAGGTGAACAGCCGGCGGGTGACCAACCTGGGCACCTTCCGCGCCTACGTGGAGCGCTATCTGCGCAGTCACCCCGGCGTCCATACCGATATGACCCTGCTGGTACGGCAGATGCAGCCCACCACCGAGGGCCTGCCGCTGGAGATCTACTGCTTCACCCGCAGCACCACCTGGGCGGTCTATGAAGGGGTGCAGTCGGACATCTTCGACCACCTGCTGGCGATCCTTCCGGTCTTTGGCCTGCGGGTCTTCCAGGCCTCCAGCGATGCCATGTTGATGGCAGGGCAGCGCGCACTGGCCGGGTCAGAGTAAGCTCCACCCTCGCGTCCGCCCCCGTATGGGCCGCCCAGACTGTGGGCGGGCGCACGAAACTGAATGACGAAACCTCTCGCCAAATGGCCCGGGAACGCTAGAATGCCGGGCTTGTAAACGTTTTCATAAGGACAGCTGGTGGCCTCCGATCGCATCGAATCCCTCATTGCCCAGATGACCGTCGAGGAAAAGGTCGGCCAGCTGGGTGTCTTCGCGGACATGGTCCGCCCGTTCGCCCCGGACGTGAACCCGGAAGCCAACGTGCGCAACGCCGACCAGGTGCTGCAGCAGGTGCGCGAAGGCAAGGTCGGCTCGCTGTTCAACGGCGTGGGCGCCGAACTGGGCCGCCGCATCCAGCAGGTCGCCACCGAGGAAAGCCGCCTGGGCATCCCGGTGATCCTGGCCGCCGACGTCATCCACGGCATGCGCACCGTGTTCCCGATCCCGCTGGGCGAAGCCGCCAGCTTCGAACCGGACCTGGCCGAGCGCACCGCCCGCGCCACCGCCGTCGAGGCCACCGCCGCCGGCCTGCACTGGACCTATGCACCGGCCGTGGACATCGCCCGCGACCAGCGCTGGGGCCGTGGCGCCGAAGGTGCCGGTGAGGACGTGGTGCTGGGCTGCGCCTTCGCCGCCGCCCGCGTGCGCGGTTTCCAGGGCGGCGACCTGCGCGCGGCCGATTCGCTGCTGGCCACGCCCAAGCACTTCGCCGCCTATGGCGCGGTGATGGCCGGCATGGAATACAACATGGTGGACATCTCGCCGCAGACCCTGCGCGACGTGCACCTGCCGCCGTTCAAGGCCGCCTTCGATGCGGGCGCGATCACCGTGATGTCCTCGTTCAACGACATCAACGGCGTGCCGGCCAGCGCCAACGCCGAACTGCTGACCGACATCCTGCGCGGTGAGTGGAAGTTCCCGGGCGTGGTGATCTCCGATTACACCGCCGACATGGAACTGGTCGCCCACGGCTATGCCGCCGACGACCGCGACGCCACCGCCAAGGCCTTCACCGCCGGCCTGGACCTGAGCATGCAGAGCGGCTTCTACGCCGAGCACCTGCCGGGCCTGGTCGAGAGCGGCGAAGTGCCGATGGCCGTGCTGGATGAAGGCGTGCGCCGCATCCTGTGGCTGAAGGAAACCATCGGCTTGTTCGACGATCCGTACCGTTCGCTGGACCCGGCGCGCGAAGCGGATACCTCGCACATCGCCGCCCATGACGAGCTGTCGCGCGATGCCGCGCGCCGTTCGATCGTGCTGCTGAACAACCGCGACAACGTGCTGCCGCTGCAGAAGACCGGGCAGAAGATCGCCCTGATCGGCCCGTTCGTGCAGGACCGCGAGAACATCGAAGGTTGCTGGACCCTGTTCGGCGACAAGCAGCGCTACGTGGACCTGGAAACCGGCGTGCGTGCCGCCATCGGCGATGAAGCGCTGCTGGAAGTCGTGCCGGGCAGCGAGCTGGAAGCCGCGATTCCGGGCGGCACCGAAGCGGCCGTGGCCGCTGCCCTGCGCGCCGACGTGGTGGTGCTGGCCCTGGGCGAACCGCAGCGTTACAGCGGTGAAGCGCAGTCGCGCGTGGAAATCACCCTGCCGCCGGCACAGCAGGCGCTGGCCGAGGCCGTGGCGATGACCGGCAAGCCGCTGGTGGTGCTGCTGCGCAATGGTCGCGCGCTGGCCCTGCAGGGTGCGGTGCGCAATGCGCATGCCGTGGCGGTCACCTGGTACCTGGGCACGCAGACCGGCCACGCCGTGGCCGATGTGCTGTTCGGCGATTACAGCCCGTCCGGCCGCCTGCCGGTCAGCTTCCCGCAGGTGTCCGGCCAGCAGCCGTACTTCTACAACCACCCGCGCACCGGCCGCCCGGAACTGCCGACCATGTCGGAGTTCAAGGCACGCTGGCGCGAGATTCCCAACGAGCCGCTGTACCCGTTCGGCCACGGCATCGGCTATGCGACCTTCGCCTACGGCGTGCCGCAGCTGAGCGCGGCCCAGCTGGGCTGGGACGACACCCTGACCGTGACCACCACGCTGACCAACACCAGCGCCGTGGCCGGTGAGGAAGTGGTGCAGCTGTACATCCACGACCGCGTGGCCAGCCGCGTGCGG
>DOKO01000048.1:0-223 GCA_003510825.1 Stenotrophomonas sp. | reverse complement strand
GGCCGGTGCGCGAGCTGAAGGACTTCCGCAAGGTCGCCCTGCAGCCGGGCGAGTCGACCGAAGTGTGCTTCAGCCTGACCCGCGAGCAGCTGGCCTTCACCGGCCGCGACGGCGTGCTGCGTGCCGAGCCGGGCCAGTTCGACGTGTGGGTGTGTGCTTCGTCGGCCGCCGGCGAAGCCGTGCAGTTCGAGCTGCTGAAGGGCTGATCGCGGAGGGGTAGCGC
>DOKO01000248.1:1051-3031 GCA_003510825.1 Stenotrophomonas sp. | reverse complement strand
CTCAACCGGACCCACCACGCCAACCCTCGGAATGCAGGCTTTTGCTTTTGAAGTTGCCGGCCAGCGGCCGGCACTACCGCAGGTGCAGGGCGCAGCCCTGCAAAGCCCACCCTGCCGTTACGCCGCGATCCGCAGGATCGGCTTCAGGGTGATCCCGCGCGTGCTGTCCTCGGCCGCCTGGTTGATCTGCTCCAGCGGATAGAACTTCACCAGCTTGTCGAACGGGAACCGCCCCTGCAGGAACAGCGTCACCAGCTGCGGAATGAACAGCTGCGGCACGCTGTCACCTTCGACGATGCCGCGGATGCTGCGACCACCCAACAGCAGGTTGTTCACATCGAAACTGGCCGTGGTACCCAGCTTCGGCGCACCCACCACGCCCATCATGCCCAGCCCGCCCAGCGCCTCGATGCCGGCCGACAGCACTTCGGGGCGACCGGTGGATTCCAGGGCGAAATCCGCGCCGCCACCGGTGATCGCACGCACCGCTTCAACCACATCGGTCTCGCGGCTGTTGACCACGTGGGTAGCGCCCAGCTCCAGTGCCAGCTCCAGGCGCGACGGCACCACATCGATGGCGATGATGGTGGTGGCACCGGCCACCTTGGCCGCCATCACCGCACTCAGGCCCACCGCGCCGGCACCGTAGCTGGCGAAGCTGCTGCCCGAGCGCACCTTCAGCGAATTGAGCACCGCACCGGCACCGGTCTGGATGCCGCAGCCCAGCGGGCCCAGCAGTTCCAGCGGCGCATCGTCGGGCACCTTGATCGCGTTGATCTCGCGCGCGATGGCGAAGGTGGCGAACGAGGACTGCGCGAAGAAATGATCGTGCAGCGGCTGGCCCTGCGCATCGGTGATGGCGGTATGGCCGTGGCCATCGTCGCCGCCGAAGTTGAGCCCGAAGAAATCCTTGCAGTAGGCACCGTGGCCGCCGCGGCAGGGATTGCAGTGGCCGCAGGCGCCGTAGGTCAGCACCACGTGGTCACCCACCTTCAGGTCGCGCACGTTCGGGCCCACGGCTTCGACGATGCCGGCGCCTTCATGGCCGAGCACCGCCGGCAGTGGCACCGGGTAGTACTGGTCGCGCACGATCAGATCGGTATGGCAGAGGCCGGTGGCCACCACCTTCACCAGCACCTCGTCGTCCTGCGGGCCGCGCAGCTGCGCCTGCTCGATGACGAAGGGCTGTTCCTTGCCGCGGACCACGGCGGCGGTGATCTCACGCGTTGCGGTGTTGTCGTTCATCGTGATGGTTCCTTCGATCAGATCGGATAGGCGGGCGCTTCGCCCTTGACGGTCAGCCACTGCCACTGGGTGAACTCTTCCCAGTTCGCCGGGCCGCCGATGCTGGTGCCGTTGCCGGACGCACCGACGCCGCCGAAGGGATTGATCACTTCGTCGTTCACCGTCTGGTCGTTGATGTGCAGCAGGCCGGTGCGCAGGCGTTCGCCGAGCTTCAGCGCGCGGCCGACGTTGCTGGACACGATGGCCATCGACAGGCCGTACTCGCTGTCATTGGCCAGCTGCACGGCCTGGTCGTCATCGTCGAACGGCACGACCACGGCCACCGGCGCGAAGATCTCCTCGTTGAACGCCGGGTTGTCGGCGGCCACGTTGCCGAGCACGGTGGGCGCGAAGAACAGGTCCTGGTGGGTGCCGCCGGCTTCCAGCGTGGCACCGGCCTTGACCGCGTCGGCCACCACGCGGGCGGCATGGTCACGCTGGGTGGCATTGATCAGCGGACCGATCGCCACGTCTTCGCGGGCCGGGTCGCCGACCTTCAGCGACTTCGCCTTGGCCACCAGCTTTTCCAGGAACGCGGCATGGATCTTCTTGTGCACCAGCACGCGGCCGGTAGCCATGCAGATCTGGCCCTGGTGCAGGTACACGCCCCAGGCGGTGTTGGCGACGGCCAGGTCGAGGTCGGCATCGTCGAGGATGATCAGCGAGTTCTTGCCACCCAGTTCCAGCGAGACCTTC
>DOKO01000248.1:510-769 GCA_003510825.1 Stenotrophomonas sp. | reverse complement strand
GGCCGCTTCGCCGACCTTGCGGCCTGCAGCGGTGGAACCGGTGAACTGGATCATCGCCACGTGCGGATCGCTGGTCAGCGCGGCACCGGCGGCGCCGTCACCGGGCAACATGTGCAGCACGCCGGCCGGCAGCCCGGCCTGTTCGAACAGGCGGGCGATGACCGCGCCACCGCACACCGCCGTGCGCGGGTCGGGCTTGAGCACCACGGCATTGCCGAGCGCGATGGCCGGTGCCACCGCACGCATGGCCAGGTACAGC
>DOKO01000248.1:0-330 GCA_003510825.1 Stenotrophomonas sp. | reverse complement strand
CATGGCCAGGTACAGCGGGAAATTGAACGGCGAGATGACCCCGACCACGCCCAGCGGACGGCGCCGCGCCAGGTTCAGCCGACCCGGTTCGGACGGCAGGATTTCGCCGGTGCTGCGCGAGGGCAGCGCGGCGGCTTCGTGCAGGGCCTTGATGGTCACCTTGGCCTCGAAGCCGGCCTTGAGCCGGGTCGAGCCGCTTTCGCGCACCAGCCAATCCACCAGGGTGTCGATGTTGTCTTCGGCCAGGCGCGCGGCCTGGCGCAGCACCTGCGCACGCTGTTCGTAGGGGGCGGCGGCCCAGGCCTGCTGGGCCTGCGCGGCGGCGGCGGC
>DOKO01000252.1 GCA_003510825.1 Stenotrophomonas sp. | reverse complement strand
GTGGCCGCCGCGCTCGGGCCGAGGGCGCAGTGATCACCCTCGCGCGTGATCCAGCCGGCTGCGAGCAGGTGCGCCGCGAGCAGGCGCGGAAGATGACGCGTGCGCGTCGGCTGGACTACCAGCAGCGGCGGCAGCTGGACGACGCCCTGCGCCTGGTCTGCCAGTCCCCCTGAAACAGCAACGGCACCCGAAGGTGCCGTTGCGTGTGGTGCAGTGCCAGGAACTCAGTTGCCGTCGCTGGCCGCCGCCGGCGCACCGGAAGCTTCCGCCTTCGGCAGGCTGAGCTCCGGATTGCCCTGTTCGGCCTGCAGGATCTGGATGCGGCGCTGCAGGGCGTCCAGCTGGTTGTTGGTGCTCTGCACATCGGTGCGCAGGCTGACCGCCTGCTGCTGGGCCTGCTGCAGGGACGCGCTGACCTGGGCCGACTGTGCCTGCTGCTGTTCCATTTCCTGCTGCAGGGTGCGCAGGCGCTCTTCGTTGTACGACACCAGGCGTTCGGTGTAGCGCTTGCCTGCTTCCAGGCGGGTGGTATCGATGTAGACCTGGGCCAGCTGCTCGGTCTGCTGCACGAAGGTGCGGTAGACGCGCTCGGCGTTGTCGACGGCATCGGTCTTGATGACGCGCCAGAAGTTCTTTTCCTGGAACAGCGCCACGTAGTAGGTCAGGGTGCTGGCGTTGAACAGCAGGCTGGCGCCGTAGTTGCCGTTGTAGGTGGTACGCAGCTCGGTGAGCTGGTTGCCATCCATCAACTGCTTGAGTTCGTCCACCGTATTGCGCACCACCGGCCCGCTGCGGACCGGTTCGGCCGCCGCTTCGCGATCGCCGCGTGCTGCCAGTGCCGACGGTGCCACCAGGATCATGGCCATGGCCAGCAGTGCCGCGCCGCGCGGATACCGGGCGAAGACGGTGCCCCCTGAAGTTTCTCGCATGTCTAGACCATCCACGAACGAAGTGTGGTTGAAATGAATGTGGTTCCCCGCCGCGAGTCTAGCATGGGTGCAGCAGACGCCAACCGCACTGGACGGCACTCAATACACCAGCTGGGCGGCATTGCACTGGATCGACTGCATGCTGACGTCGGTCCGGCCCAGTTCCAGGCCCAGCAGATTGGCCAGTAGGTCGGTCAGCAGTTTGCCGACGCTGTTGAGCACGGGCTTGAGGATCTCCAGGATCGGCGTGAGCACCGTGCACAGCAGGCCCGAGCAGCTGACGTTCTCGCCAGGGGTCAACACGCCGCCGCCGCTGGCGGAGTCTTCGAACCCGCCGGGCTTGGTCTGGATGTAGGACGCCAGATTGTCGCGGGCGCAGTTGTTGTAGTTGAGGTTGCCCAGCAGGCTGTCGCAGCGTTTCACCAGCAGCTGCCCGGTGAGCGCGCCGAGGAGTGCATCCAGAATGCCCAGACCCTCGCCGGTCACGGTGACCTTGTAAGCCTGCCACACAGTGCCGGGGGAGGTGCAGGAGCCAAGTTCCAATAGTCCGCAGGCACGCGGGACGCCGTAAGGCGCCGGCCACACTCCCAGTTTTTCCAGCTTGATCGAAGGATCTCCTTCGATCAGCAACGGAATGACGTTGTCGACGTTGTAGCGGCCACCCGCGGGATGCGCGGCGGTCAGGTAGCGGTCGGCCAGTGCAGTGGCGGCCTTCCTGGGGTCGCTTGCCGGGCCGCTCAGCATGCCGGACAGCACACGCAGCAGCTCATTGACCAGGGCGGACACCGTATCGCCCAGCGCCAGCGGATTGACGCGCGTGGAGCCAGCCTGGCCGGCGGCCAGCGTCAGGTTCTGGCTGTCGGTCAGCGCCGGCAGGGTGATCTTGTTGTTGATCAGCGGCTGGCCGAGCAGGGTCAGCAGCTGGGCGTTCTGCAGCGTCGCGTCGCAGACATTGCTCTTCGAGAACACATCGGCGGCATTGACGGTGCCGACGCACGCCCGCAGCACCGACGAATCCACCTTGACCGTGGCAGTGGGCGGTGTGGCGCCGCACTGGATCGAGGTCAGCGTGCCCATCGCATTGGTGACATCGACGTGCAGCGGCAGGTGCAGGCGCGTACCCAGCAGCGACAGCAGTGCGCCGATGGCGGGCACGCGGTTGCTGTCGACGTCCACCATCAACCGCACCTGCGCGTTGTAGGCGCGCGCACCGATGCCGCCGATGGCGATGGACGGCGGCTCGATCACGCCGGCCTTGGCCTCGATGCCGAGCAGGTTGAGACCGCGGACCTGCAGGCCATTGTTGTCATTGGCGATGGAAATGCCGGTATTGAGCAGGTCCAATACGTTGATCTTCGACTCCAGCGCGCTGCCGATGGTTCCATCCGGAGCGATCACTTCGGCGAACAGGCCGCCACCGCCGGTCTGGCTGCCGAGGGTGATGTTGGCTTGGTTGATGTCCAGGCCGGTCGATACCAGGCTGCCCAGCGCACGCAGCTGCGCGGCCGCCACGCTGTCACGCCCGAGCACCACGGCGGTGGCATCGACAAGCTGGGCCAGCGAGATCCTGTTGACCGACAGCAGCCGGTTGAAATCGGCCACGCTCAGGTTGGCCTCCACTGGGATGCCCAGTGCCTTCAGCAGGCCCGACGGGGTCACGCTGACCTGGGCCAGGCCGTCGTAGGACAGCACCGTGGCGTTGCTTACATCCAGGCCGACCAGGCGCAGGGTGGACATCAGCGGCGAGTTGCCATTTGTGCGCAGCAGCTGCGAGCCCACGCTGAACACCGCGGACGGCGCGGTGCGCTTGGCCACGGCCTGGGCGCTGACCGTCGGCAGCTGCGCATTGATGCCGAAGAACGGCAGCACGCTGCGATGTGCCACCACCTTCACCGCATTGCGCGGGTTCTCCGCGCTGACGGTGGCGAGGAAGTGATCGGCGCTGGCGTGGTTGGCGTTCCAGTTGCCGCAGCTCACCTCCAGCTGGCCACCGAAGCCATTTTCCTGCAGTGCGTTGTGGCGGGCGGCGGCGTTGTCGGTGTTGCCGGACGTGCACAGGTCCAGGCGCTGCGCGCCGGCCAGGGCGGCCAGGTCGGCCACCTTCTGCGCATCGCGCTTGGCCCAGAGCAGGTAGCCCACTTCCACCAGGCCGAGCATCGTCACCAGCGAGACCAGCACCAGCATCATGGTGACCGACATGCCACCGCGTTGGTGGAAGGCAAGGGTGCGCGGCGCACGGCTCATCGTCGAATCCTCAGCGGCCGGAGCCGGACGCGCCGGACGCGGGCGTGACGTCGGTTTCGAAGAACTCCGGAATCTCGTGCTCGAAGCTCTTCAGGTAGCGCGCGTAGCTGGCCGTGGCCTGGTCGCCGAGGATCGGCAGGCGGGCGCCGGCCTGGGTGCCCGAGGCCTGCAGCTGGAACAGGTGGCGCACGGTCGCGCCGTTGCCGATCGGCACCAGGGCGGCCGTGCTTTGGGCGGCCGGCGCTGCGGCCTGCGTGCTGACGGCGGAGGCGGTCGTTGCCACCGCAGGTGCGGTGAGATCCACAGTGGGCAGCTGCTGGGCCGGTGCCGACGGCGGCGCGTGCACGGGGGCCGGCACTGTGGGCAGGGGGCCGCCCATCATCTGGCCGGTGAGTGGCGGTTGCGGAGACTGTGCGGCGCTGGCCGAAGCCCACAGCAGGCATGTGGCGGCCAGGGCCATGCGGGGGTGGAACAGGAAAATGGAAGCGGTCATGGCGTGTTCCCGGTGGGGTGGTCGGCACTGCCGAAGCGTTCAAGCATGGACGGCGGCAGGCGCGGGACGAGGCGGTCGTCGCGCTCGGCGCGTGGGGTTTCGGCGACAATGCGGCCGGGCACGGCCACGCGGGTGGGCATGGCGGTGCG
>DOKO01000236.1 GCA_003510825.1 Stenotrophomonas sp. | reverse complement strand
AATAAAAAAGCCCGCTTGCAGCGAACTGCCAGCGGGCTCTGCTCCCTCCCCCACGTCGGGATGCAGGGCCATCCTGCGGAATGCGGAAGGACATTGCACGCTGCACTGCAAAACAGAACTGGTGGGTATGGTAGCCCGCCGTCCGGAAAAGCCATTCCACGAAGGTAGAACGCCCCGTACGGCGGGGGATGGCCGATAATCGGGCTTCCCCCCTGAAACACGTGTCGTCATGTCTGTTGATCGCATCGCCAACGCGCGTCTCCGTGACCGCGTGGTCTCCGCCGAGGCCGCAGCCGCGCTGATCCAGCCCGGTGAAACCGTCGCCATGAGTGGCTTCACCGGCTCCGGTTACCCCAAGGCCGTTCCCGTCGAACTTGCCCGCCGCATCGAGACGGTGCACGCCCAGGGCCAGCCCTTCCAGATCAAGCTGATGACGGGCGCTTCGACCGCGCCGGAACTGGACGGCGCGCTGGCCAAGGCCGATGGCATCGCCATGCGCATGCCGTTCCAGAGCGACCCGGATGCGCGCAACCGCATCAACGAGGGCAAGCTGGATTACATCGACATCCACCTCAGCCACGTCGCCCAGCACGTCTGGTTCGGCTTCTACGGCGAGATCGACACTGCGGTGATCGAAGTGTCGGCCATCCGCGAGGACGGCTCGCTGGTGCCCTCCACGTCGGTGGGCAACAACAAGACCTGGCTGGACCTGGCCAAGAAGGTCATCGTCGAGGTCAACGAGTGGCAGCCAGCCGGCGTCGACGGCATGCATGACATCTACTACGGCACCGCGCTGCCGCCGCACCGCAAGCCGATTCCGCTGGTGAACGCCAACGACCGCATCGGCGATACCGCGCTGCGCTGCGACCCGGACAAGATCGTGGCCGTGGTGCGCACCAACGGCCCGGACCGCAACAGCCCGTTCAGCCCGATCGATGCGACCAGCGAACAGATCGCCTCGCACCTGATCGAGTTCCTGCAGCACGAAGTGAAGAAGGGCCGCCTGCCGCCGAACCTGCTGCCGCTGCAGTCGGGCGTGGGCAACATCCCCAATGCGGTGCTGGCCGGCCTGGCCAAGAGCGGTTTCCGCGATCTGGCTGCGTTCACCGAAGTTATCCAGGACGGCATGCTCGACCTGCTGCGCGACGGCGTGCTGAGCTATGCCTCGTGCACCGGCTTCGCGCTGAGCCCGCAGGCCAACGAGACGTTCAAGGAACACATCGATTTCTACCGCGAGCGCATCATCATGCGCACGCAGGAAATCTCCAACCACCCGGAACTGGTGCGCCGCCTGGGCTGCATCGGCATGAACGGCATGATCGAAGTGGACATCTACGGCAACGTCAATTCGACGCACGTGATGGGCACGCGGATCATGAACGGCATCGGCGGTTCGGGTGACTTCGCGCGCAACGGTTTCCTGTCGGCGTTCCTGAGCCCGTCCACGGCCAAGAACGGCACCATCTCGGCGATCGTGCCGATGGCCAGCCACGTCGACCACACCGAGCACGACGTGTCGGTGATCGTGACCGAACAGGGCCTGGCCGATCTGCGTGGCCTGACCCCGCGCAAGCGTGCGCAGGTGCTGATCGACAACTGCGCACACCCGGATTTCCGCCCGCAGCTGCAGGACTACTTCGACCGTGCCAGCCGCGAGAGCTACGGCAAGCACACCCCGCACCTGCTGCCGGAGGCGCTGTCGTGGCACCAGCGTTGGCTGGATACCGGCACGATGAAGGGCTGATTGCGTTCGGGGTCAGAGCCCTTTTCTGCCGAAAAGGGATCTGACCCCGGTCATGCCCAACGTCGGGGTCGGATCCCTTTCCACCGGAAAGGGATCCGACCCCAGGCACGCATCACGCGATACGCAGCGCCGCCAGCGATTCCGCCTGCAGCCGCTCGTAGATCTCGAACTCGTCGTTCACCGCCACGCCCATCGCCTGCTCGAAGGCTTCGCGGTTGGCATGCGCGGCATACGCCCGCTGCTCTTCGCCGCCCAGGTTCGACTGGAAGATGCCTGCGGCACTGACCGGCAGGAAATCCTCGTAGACGATCGGGTCGGCCGTGGCCAGGCCGGCAGCAACCAGCACTTCGGCCGGCAGGTCAGCCACGCGCTCCGGCGCGGCGCGGCCGGCGTCGGTCAGCTGGTAACGGTAATAGCCCAGCCCTTCCTGGCGCAGGGTGTCGTGGTCATCGGGGAAACTGGCGAACACCGCCTGCAGGCGCTGGCCGTAGTCACCGCCGGTGCTGCCGGCGCCACCTGCATCGCGCGCCTGCGCCAGCAGCTGGTCATACAGCGCGCGCCCCTTCGGGGTCAGGGCCAGGCCACGCTGCTCGATCTCGCCGAAGCGCGCAGTATGCGTGCCAGCGGCACCGCCCTCGCCACCGGGGAAATGCACGGCCTCTTCCAGCGCCTTGAAGCTGGTCTGCCGCAGCAGGATCGGGCAGGCGCGGCGCGGCGGGCCTTCGATCACTGCCTTGGCGGCCATGCCGTGCTCGATCATCGCCGCCTGCGCGGCATCGATATCCAGCGTGCGCGGGGTGAGGTGGTTGATGTGCGGGCCGCGGAAGCTGACCACGTCGGCCACCAGCCGGTGCGCATCGTGCAGCGCGTGGTAGGTGGGCAGGTCGACGGTGGCATCGCCGTGCCAGCGGAAGGTTTCCAGCGCTTCGGCAACGAAGCGCTCGGCGTCGGCCTGCGACAGGCCACCGTCACGCTCGGCCTGGTCGATCAGCGCCAGCGCGCCGTCGGTGAAGATGCGGCGGCGCTCGAGGATGCGCGCGGACTCGGCGCGCAGCGCTTCGTCTTCGATCAGTTCCAGGCGCAGCAGCGAGGTGAACACGCGGAACGGGTTCTGCGCCAGGGCCGCGCCGGTGAGCGGGCGGAACGCGGTGGAGTGCACCGGCACGCCGGCCACCGACAGATCGTAGTAGGCCACCGGGAACATGCCCATCACCGCGAACAGGCGGCGCAGGGTGGCCAGTTCCTGCGGGGTGCCGACACGGATCGCGCCGTGGCGCTCTTCGTCCAGGCGTGCGCGCTCGTCGTTGCGCTGCAGCTGCGCGGCCAGCGCCGGGTCCTGCGCAAGCACCTCCGCGTTGATCCGCTCCACCAGTTCCACCAGCGTGCCGTACAGCGGCACTTCGGTGCGGTACATG
>DOKO01000266.1 GCA_003510825.1 Stenotrophomonas sp. | reverse complement strand
CCATCGCCGAGGCCTCGCACAACCTGGTGCTGCTGCAGGTGATGCGCGGCCTGTTCGAGCTGCTGCAGACCAACATCTCGCAGAGCCGCGAGAAGCTCTACACCTCGGCAGCAACCTTCTCGCCGCTGTCCGACCAGCATCGCGAGATGATGGATGCGGTGCTGGCGGGCGATCCCGAACGCGCGCGCGCCGCTGCCCATGCCCACCTTGAGTTCGTGCACACCACGCTGCGCACGCTCGATGACAACGAAGCCCGGCGTGCGCGGGCCTCGCGTCTCCCTTCCCCGCATGGCTGATGACTTCCGGTTGACCCCATGATCATTTCCGCTTCCACCGATTACCGTGCCGCAGCCGAGCGTCGACTGCCGCCGTTCCTGTTCCACTACATCGATGGCGGCGCGTATGCCGAGCACACGCTGAAGCGCAATGTTTCCGACCTGTCCGACATCGCGCTGCGCCAGCGCATCCTGCGCAACGTGTCCGACCTCAGTCTGGAAACCGAGCTGTTCGGCGAAACGCTGGCGATGCCGGTGGCGCTGGCGCCGGTCGGCCTGACCGGCATGTACGCCCGGCGCGGTGAGGTACAGGCCGCGCGTGCGGCGGACAGCCGTGGCATTCCGTTCACCCTGTCGACCGTCTCGGTGTGCCCGATCGAGGAAGTGGCGCCGGCCATCCAGCGGCCGATGTGGTTCCAGCTGTACGTGCTGCGCGACCGTGGCTTCATGCGCAACGCGCTGGAGCGTGCGCAGGCGGCCGGTGTGACCACCCTGGTGTTCACCGTGGACATGCCCGTGCCCGGCGCGCGCTATCGTGACGCGCATTCGGGCATGAGCGGTCCCAATGCCTCGCTGCGCCGCGTCGGCCAGGCGATCACCCACCCGCGCTGGGCGTGGGATGTGGGCCTGCTCGGGCGCCCCCACGACCTCGGCAACATTTCCGCCTACCGCGGCAACCCGACCGGGCTGGCGGACTACATCGGCTGGCTGGGCAGCAACTTCGACCCGTCCATTTCCTGGAAGGACCTGGAGTGGATCCGCGAGTTCTGGAAGGGGCCGATGGTGATCAAGGGCATCCTCGACCCGGACGACGCGCGCGACGCAGTGAAGTTCGGCGCCGATGGCATCGTGGTGTCCAACCACGGTGGCCGCCAGCTGGATGGCGTGCTGTCCACCGCACGTGCACTGCCGGCCATCGCCGATGCGGTGCAGGGCGACCTTAAGATCCTCGCCGATTCGGGCATCCGCAATGGCCTGGACGTGGTGCGCATGCTGGCGCTGGGTGCCGATACGGTGCTGCTGGGCCGCGCCTTCGTCTATGCACTGGCCGCACAGGGTGAAGCTGGCGTGGCCAACCTGCTGGATCTGGTCGCCAAGGAAATGCGGGTGGCGATGACGCTGACCGGTGCGCGCCGCATCGCCGACATCGGCCGCGACTCGCTGGTCAGCCTGCCATGAGCGACCACGCGAGCGTGCTGGCGCGGCTGCGTGCCGCCGTCGGCAGCCGCCATGTGCTGACCGGTGACAAGGCGACCCGTCGTTTCCGCCGTGGCTACCGGTTTGGCGAAGGCCCGGTGCTGGCCGTGGCGCGCCCAGGCACGCTGCTGGAACTGTGGCGGGTGCTGCAGGCGGCGCTGCAGGGTGGGGCGGCGATCATCCTGCAGGCGGCCAATACCGGCCTGACCGGCGGTTCCACCCCCGATGGCGGCGACTACGATCGGCCGATCGTACTGGTCAGCACGCTGCGCCTGACCGGCATCCAGTTGTTGAACGGGGGCCGCCAGGTGCTGTGCCTGCCCGGGGCGACGCTGGATCGCCTGGAACAGACGCTGGCACCGCTGGGGCGCGAGCCGCATTCGGTGATCGGCTCGTCGTGCATCGGTGCCTCGGTGCTGGGCGGCATCTGCAACAACTCCGGCGGCGCACTGGTGCGCCGTGGCCCGGCCTATACCGAGCTGGCCCTGTTCGCGCAGGTCGATGCACAAGGCCAGCTGCAGCTGGTCAACCACCTTGGCATTGCGCTCGGCGATACGCCTGAGCAGATCCTGCAGCGCCTGCAGGCGGGCGACTACAGCCCCGCCGATGTGGGCGACGGCGATGGCCGCGCTGCCTCTGATGCGCACTATGCCGAGGATGTCCGACGTATCGATGCGGATACGCCCGCACGCTTCAACGCCGATCCCAGCCGTCATTACGAGGCCTCCGGTTCGGCGGGAAAACTGGCGGTATTCGCCGTGCGCCTGGATACGTTCGAGAAGGAAGCCGCCGAGGTGTTCTACATCGGCAGCAACCGCACCGCCACGCTCACCGCCATCCGCCGCCAGCTGCTGACTGGCTTCGAGCGCCTGCCGATTGCCGGTGAGTACATCCACCGCGATGCGTACGACATCGGCGAGCGCTACGGCAAGGACACCTTCCTGCTGATCGATCGCCTCGGCACGGCGCGCGTGCCGGCGGCGTTCGCGCTGAAGAGCCGCGTGGATGGCTGGTTCGAGCGGCTGGGCCTGCGCGGGGTGACCGACCGGGTGATGCAGGCGCTGGTCGGCCTGCTGCCGTCGCACCTGCCGCCACGCATGGGCGAGTTCCGCCAGCGCTACGAACATCACCTGCTGCTGAAGGTGTCGGCGCAGGATGCCGCGGAGACCGAGCGCTGGCTGCGCGAGTGCTTCGCCAACCATGAGGGTGGCTTCTTCCGCTGCAGCGCCGAGGAAGGACGCAAGGCCTTCCTGCATCGTTTCGCCGTGGCTGGCGCGGCTGTGCGCTACCGCGAAGTCCATCGCACGCAGGTGCAGGACATCGTGGCGCTGGACATCGCCCTGCGCCGCGACGATGCGGACTGGTTCGAGACGTTGCCGGCCGACATCGATGGGCGCCTGCTGCACAAGCTGTACTACGGGCACTTCCTCTGCCATGTGTTCCACCAGGATTACATCGCGCGCAAAGGCGAAGACCCGATGGCCATCGAACATGCGATGTGGGCGCTGCTGGACCAGCGTGGCGCCGAGTACCCGGCCGAACACAACGTCGGCCACCTGTATCCGGCCAAGCCGGCGCTGGCTGGTTTCTATCGGCAGCTGGACCCGAGCAACACGTTCAATCCCGGTATCGGCCACACGTCCAAGGTGGCGGGGTGGGGCGGCTGCGATTGCAGCGGGCATTGACTATCATCGGCATTCCGCAGGGACGCGCCGACGCGCAGGAATGACGATGCACACGATGATTTCGCGAGCGGCGTGGCTTGCGCTGCTGCTGTCCACGCCGGTACTGGCATCTGCGCAGGGATCGATCCTGCCGCAGCAGCGCGACGCCGCAGGCAATGTGATGGAACCGCTGGGCCAGGTGCTGTTGCCCGGCGAGGATGGCGGCGACCGCCTGCAGAACTGCACGGCCGACCGTGCCTGGTGCGTGGCCCTGCAGCCCAGCGACACCGAAGGTGAGGCATCCACCACGCTGGTGGTGACCGAACGTGGACAGGGTACGGGCCAGCCGCAGTCGTGGCACGTGACGATGGATGTGCCGCCTGAAGGTGAGCTGTCACTGTGGCCATGGATCGTGCGCCTGGCACCGGGCGTGGGTGCCGACCAGGCCGTGGCCGATCCGCAGCAGCGGGCACGACAGAACGTGCTGGTCGGCGGCATCAGCAAGGTCAGCAACATGTATTCCGGAGGCGGTGCCGATGCGTCGCGCCTGCAGCTGGCACGGGTGCGGCACCTGGATGACGGCATCCAGGTCGACAATGACGTGCTCGGTGTGGCTTGGGCGGGACATGCGGAGATCCGTGCCTGCTTCAGCGAGCAGGACATGAAGCAGCGCGCTGGCGCCTGCCATGACAGTTACGGGTTCTCGGCCAGGCTCTCGCTGGATTCCACCGCCACGGCGATGCCGGTGCTGCACTACCAGACCGTGGCCACGCGCTTCCCGGCCGGTGTGTCTCGCAACGAGGATTCGCTGGCCAAGGGCCCGCTGACCAAGAAGGACCTGCGCACCGAGCAGGACCCGGCGTGCACGTATGTGCGCACGTTCCGCTTCAGTGGCGGTGCTTACCAGCCGGACCAGGCGCTGCCGGATTGCGCGGGCTATACCGAGCCCTGAGGTTTGTAGAGTCGAGCAATGCTCGACTGTGCCTTTTGTAGAGTCGAGCCATGCTCGACTGCTTGTGCCAGGAGCAGCCGAGCATGGCTCGGCTCTACAGGAAGCG
>DOKO01000263.1 GCA_003510825.1 Stenotrophomonas sp. | reverse complement strand
GATCGGCATGCCGCGGTTGGCGGTGGCGACGATGGTTTCGCGGCTGGCGAAGAACGTGGTGTCCATCGGGTCGAAATAGATGCCGCCGTGGTCGCACGAGCGCATCAGCGCCAGCGGCACATCCGGGGTCTCCATGAAACCAAAGCGGACGTAGACCCGGTAGAACTCGTCGCCCACCGATTCGATCTTCAGCCGCTGCCCTTCCATCGCATACGGAATGGGCAGGGTTTCCACGTGCAGGAACACGTTGCGCTCGTGCAGCACCTTGTTGTGCTTGAGGTTGTGCATCAGCGCGTGCGGGGCCACGGTCGGGTCGGCGGTGAGGAACACCGCGGTGCCCGGCACGCGCACCGGCGGCGCCAGCATCAGGCCCGGCAGGAAGGTGTCGATGCGGATGCCGTCCTTGCGGATCTCATCGCGCAGCAGCTCGCGGCCACGGCGCCAGGTGCGCATCATGGTGAACAGGAAGATGCCCAGCACCACCGGGAACCACGCGCCCTGCAGCAGCTTGGCGCCATTGGCGATGACGAAGCCCAGGTCGATGATGAAGAACACCACGCACAGCGGCAGGATCCAGTTGCGTGCCTTCGGCCACAGCGAGCGGGCCACCAGGGCCAGCAGCAGGGTATCGATGAGCATGGTGGCCGACACCGAGATGCCGTAGGCCACGGCCAGGTTGGACGAGCTGCGGAACGCCAGCACCAGGCCGATGACCATCACCGCGATGCCCCAGTTGATGCCGGGGATGTAGATCTGGCCGATGGTGTCGTGCGAGGTGTGCTTGATGCGCATGCGCGGGATGTAGCCCAGCTGCATCGCCTGGCGCGACACCGAGAACGCGCCGGTGATGACCGACTGCGAGGCAATGACCGCGGCCATGGTGGCCAGGATGATCATCGGGTACAGCGCCCAGTCCGGCACGGCCTCGAAGAACGGGTTCTTCAGGGCCTCGGGGTGGTTGAGCACCAGTGCGCCCTGCCCCAGGTAGTTCAGCACCAGGCACGGCAGTACGAAGAAGTACCAGGCGTGGCGGATGGGTTTGGCACCGAAGTGGCCCATGTCGGCGTACAGCGCTTCGCCACCGGTCACCGCCAGCACCACTGCGCCAAGGATGAAGATGCCGTGCCAGCCGTGCTCCATGAAGAAGCGGATGGCCCACCACGGGTTGAAGGCCTTCAGCACTTCCGGCGAATCGACGATGTTGTAGATGCCGATGGCGGCCAGCGAAATGAACCAGATCGAGGTGATCGGCCCGAACAGCTTGCCGATCCGCTCGGTGCCGAAGCGCTGCACCGCGAACACGGCCATCAGCACCACCACGGTGATGGGCACGATGAAGGCATGCAGGCCCGGGGCCGCCACCTCCAGGCCTTCCACCGCGCCGAGCACGGAGATTGCTGGCGTGATGACACCATCGCCGAAGAACAGCGAGGCGCCAAAGATGCCGAGGATGCCGACCACGTACGCCGAGCGCGACCCGTTGCGCAGCGTGCGCTGGGTCAGCGCCATCAGCGCCATGATGCCGCCCTCGCCGTCATTGTCGGCGCGCATGATGATGGTCACGTACTTCAGGGTGACCACGATGTTGAGCGCCCAGAACGCCAGCGACAGCACGCCCAGCACAGTGTCGTGGTCGCTGTTGAGCCCGTAGTGCGGCGAGAACGCCTCCTTCAGGGTGTACAGCGGGCTGGTACCGATATCGCCGAAGACCACGCCGATCGCACCGATGATCAGCGCCAATCCCCCGGCCGGGGGGGCGTGACCATGGCCGCCAGGGGCGGCTGCGTGCGGGGTTTGACTGCTGGACATGGGACTCCTGGCGAAGCTCAGGCGATGGGGGAATGGGAAAGGAGCAGCGCGCGCTTCAGCGCAGCGCCGACTGCAGGGCCTTGCGGATGACGGTGGCCACTTCGTCGCCTTCATTGAAGGCTTCGCGGGCCATGCGCGCCGCTTCGGTCGGCTTGTAGCCCAGCTGCTGCAGGGCCACGGTGGCGTCGGACAGCGGATCGGCCGGGGCCGGGCCGCTGCCGGTGGGCAGGGCGCCGCCGGCACCGAACTGGGCGGCGCGGTCGCGCAGCTCCAGCACCATGCGCTCGGCGGTCTTCTTGCCGATGCCCGGGATACGGGTCAGCGCGGTGATGTCACCGGCCTGGACCATGCGCGCGAACTCCTCGACGGTGACGCCGGACAGCACGGCCAGCGCGATCTTCGCGCCGATGCCGCTGACCTTCTGCACGTCGCGGAACAGCCGGCGCTCACCCTCGCGCAGGAAGCCGTACAGCGAGACGCTGTCTTCCTTCTGCGAGTAGTGGGTGTACAGGGTGACCTCGCGGCCGAGCTCGGGCAGGTCGTAGAAGGTGCTCATCGGCGCCTCCAGTTCGTAGCCCACCCCGTTCACGTCCACCACCAGCCACGGCGGTGCCTTGTAGGCGACGATGCCGCGCAGTCGACCGATCATTGCGTGCAGCTCCTCATTTGCGGCCCCAGGCCTGGCGGGCACTGAGCCCCAGGCGGTTGGCCGTCGCCCTTACGTGGGCATGGGTGATTGCCACCGCCAACGCGTCGGCCGCGTCGGCCTGCAGCTTGGTTTTCAGGTTGAGCATGAGCCCGACCATGTGTTGAACCTGTTGCTTTTCGGCGCCACCGCGGCCGACCACGGCCAGCTTGATCTCGCTGGCGGCGTATTCGTGCACCGGCAGGTCGCGCAGGACCACCGCCGAAATGGCCGCGCCACGGGCCTGGCCCAGCTTCAGCGCCGAATCGGGGTTGCGGGCCATGAAGACCTTTTCGATGGCCACTTCGTCCGGCTGGAACTGCTGGCACAGATCGGCCAGGCCCAGCACCAGCAGCTTCATGCGCTGGGGGAAATCATCGGCGCCCAGCAGCACCAGCGGCTGGTGGTGCACGTGGCTGACCTTGCCGGCGGCGTCGACATCAATGATGCCGACCCCGGTCCGCTGGGAACCGGGGTCGATGCCGAGGATGCGGGTCATGCGGCACTCCTGGCCGGGTGGAACGGGAAACGCTGGCAGGCGTATGGGCTCATGACTGTCCGCGGTGACCGTTCAACGGCCCGCGCCCAGACCGTCTGGGACGGCTCAGGCGTAGGCGTCGGCGCCGAGTTCGGCGTTGGAATACACGTCCTGCACGTCGTCCAGGTCTTCCAGCATGTCCAGCAGCTTCTTGACCTGCAGGGCAACGTCGCCCTCGACCTTGATGTCGTTGTCCGCGCGGAAGGTGATCTCGGCGTGGTCAGCGACATGGCCGGCCGCAGCCATTCCATCCTTGACCGCATTGAACGCGTCCGGGCTGGTGACCACGTCGATCGCGCCGTCTTCCGGGTAGACCACGATGTCGTCGGCGCCGGCCTCGATGGCGGCTTCGGTGATCGCTTCTTCATCGGCACCGGCGGCGAAATGCAGCACGCCCAGGCGCTTGAACATGAAGGCGACCGAGCCTTCGGTGCCCATGTTGCCGCCGCACTTGCTGAACGCGTGGCGGACATCGGCCACGGTGCGCACGCGGTTGTCGGTCAGGCAGTCGACGATGACGGCGACGCCGCCCGGGGCGTAGCCCTCGTAGCGGATTTCCTCGTAATCGACACCTTCCAGTTCACCGGTGGCCTTCTTGATGGCGCGCTCGATCACGTCCTTGGACATGTTCACGCTCAGACCCTTGTCCATGGCCACGCGCAGGCGCGGGTTGTTGTTGGGGTCGCCTCCACCGCCGCGCGCGGCAACGCCGATCTCGCGGATGATCTTGGTGAAAATCTTGCCGCGCTTCGCGTCAGACGCGTTTTTGCGGTTTTCGATCGAGGGACCTCTTCCCATGGGTGTTACCGTCTGGCTGCTTCAGGATCAAGGCGCGGATTCTACCTGATCGGCGGCGGCAACCGTGTCTAGGGCGGGCAGATGCCGCCGGGCATGGCCCAAGGTAGCGCCGGGCCATGCCCGGCGAAAGGCGTGCGAACCAACGGTTCGCACCCACCAACCTACGCGGCCGCGGCGTCGCGGCTGTGGTCGAACTGGCCGTGGCGCAGGAAATGCGCGGTCTGCCGCGCGGCGTCGGGCGATACCACCAGGCCGCTGTGGCTGGTGCGCACCACGCAGTGGTCGGCCAGGCCCGGCAGCTGGGTCTCGGCCAGGGCCACGGTACCGTCGGACACGTCATCCAGCGCGCCCAGCAGGCTGCCCAGGCCATGCGGCACCGAGCCGGCGATCAGGCCGACCTTCGCCCTGCCCTGCCAGTCCGGCAGGCCATCGAGCAGCAGTTCGCTGCTGCGCCCCAGGGCCAGGCCCCAGCCATGGTCGGACAGCGAGCGCGCCGTGCCACTGCCGCGCAGCGGCGAGCCCAGGCAGACCACGCGCGACACCGGCAGCTCCGGGGCGCGCCGCAGGGCCTCAAGGGCGACCAGTCCGCCCAGGCTGTGGTCGACCAGCGAGAACGGACCACTGTCCTTTAGCCGCTCCAGCAGCTGCGGCACTGCCACCTCGGGA
>DOKO01000392.1 GCA_003510825.1 Stenotrophomonas sp. | reverse complement strand
TCCGATCTCCGCGGGTGCTCGCGCCTGGGTACCCGCGCCCAGCGCGGCCAGCGTATCGCGACCGGCCTTGCCATCTTCCTCAAGCCCATGGGCCTTCTGGAACTGTCGCACCGCGTGTTCGGTATTGCCGCCGAAATCGCCATCGGGATTCAGCGCCTTGCCGTCCTTGCCGGTGTAGCCGGCCTGCGCCAGCTTCTGCTGCAGGGCCTGCACCTCGGCACCCCGCTCGCCCTGCACCAGCACGCCGTCGGCCATCGCGGGGCGTGCGGCATGGCTGCCCCGCGCACGGTGCAGCGGTTCGCCGAACGCCTGTTCGTAGGTCTTGCCCTGGTAATCCTGCGGATGGCGGCTGACCTGCTCGTAACGCGCCAGCCCGACCAGATCCGCCTTTTCATTGAGCGTGCGTTCGCGCAGCGCATTCCATTGCGTGGGTGAACTCTCAAAGTGCCTTTGCACGTTGTCGTGCTTGTAATCCTGCACCGCACGCACGATCTGCTCATCACTCAGTTCAGACAGCTTGTAACCATCGCCATAGGCCGCCTTCAGGCCGTTGACGAAGACACCGCGGGTCATGTTCCGGTACTGCACCGACGTGCTCCACAGGGCATCCTGCACCGCGGGGCCACGGCCCTGCAGATCCACCCCGGCGTCCTTCAGGCGCGCAAGCTGCTTGTCGTAGTACTGGTGCTGGATGAAGTTGTGCTGGTCGCGACCGAAGGCGCCCGGGTCCCGGTCGGCGATCTCCTTCCAGCGATCATTGAAGGCCTGGGTGGCCGGCGTCAGGCCACGGAATTCGGCGCCGTAACGCGAGCCCGCCAGGTATTCGTCCACCCCGCCCACTGCGCTGGCGAACTGGTAGGTGCCGTAGGACACGCCGCCATGGTCGCCCTTTCCAGAGGAAATCCAGCCCGGGCCACGATTGCTGGTTTCGTAGCTTGCGGAAGTCTGGCCGCGGTGCCAGCCGTCCATCGCCTTCTTTGCGTCGGTCACCACGTCCATGCTGCTGGTCTCCTTGCGTTTGGAGGTTCGAAGGGGGGCTCAGGGTTGATCGGTCGAAGCGTTCAACTGGTCCACGCGGTTGGCCACGCGGTTGATGCGGCAGGACTGTGCGTCCAGCATCTGGCCCTGGCCTTCGGTAGCGGGGTCCGACGTGCAGTAACGGTTGGTGTCGGACCACCACGCGGCCTGCGCCTCCATCCAGTCATCCTTGGCCTTGCTGTCCGGGCGGGCCACCTGCTCTGCGACAACCGCCGCCAACCGGTCCTCCTGGTAGCGCAGTTCTTCATCGCCACAGGCCTGCAGAGCGGGCGTCGCGCCGCCGGAAGCATTCACGCAGGTCGCGTACTGCGGACGCAGCGCGGCCGTGTTGTATGAGTCATCCGGGCGCGGGGCCGGGAAGTCATCCGCATCGGCGTCGGCCGAGGTGGACGCGCCGGGTGCGGCGAGCGCTGCCGGTGGGGCTGCGGAGGCAGCGTTGCCTGCCTGGGCCGAGGCTGCAGGGGCTGCGGCCGTCGTCGCGTCCGCCGTCGTGTCCTCGCAGGCGGTCAGGGCGAAGCTGATAACCAGCGCAAGGAAGAATGCAGCCGCGTTGGCGGGTAGAAGGCGTCGGTTGCACGTAAACAGCATCACTGCCTGCATTGCTCATCTCTCCTTGGAAGCGGGATCACTGAAGTGTGGCGCCAGCTCGCGCGAACGCAGTTCGGCGGCGCGGTTGGCATACCGGTTGATGCGGCACGACTGTGCATCCAGCATCGGTCCCACGTGGTCGCTGGCCGGTGAACAACGCGTGTCGGTGTCTTCGGCCCAGTTCGCCTGCTCGTCCATCCAGCGGTCCTTGGCCAAACCATCGGGGCCACCCATCAGGCGCGCGACCTCGGCCTCCATCTGCTTCCGCTGGTAGGCCAGCTCGCTGGCGTCGCACGCTTCAAGCTGGTCGTCCATGCCACGCGCGTCCTGCACGCACTGGCTGTATGCAGGCCGCAGCACGGCCTGCGCGGGCGCGGTGGCGGCCGCTTCGGTCGATGGCGTGTCGGTCGATGCCGTGGAGGAAGGCGCCTGGCACGCGCCCAGTGCCATGTACAGCATCAGCGCCGTCCAGCGTCGACGGTTCAGGGTCATGTGCTTGCGGAAGCGCATTGCCTGCATCACCTGCATCTCCCTGGCGTGGGGCCAGCAGAAGCTGGCCCGGGCGGGGCCGTCCATCGGTCCCCATCACGCCGGCAATCCTACGGCAGCCCGGGTTTCAGGTGCCTGACCGGATTCAGATTGTGTGGGCGCCGTCGCGGTGCCTCAGTGCCCGCCGCGCGCGCCGCCCACCTGCTCGATCAAGGTCTGGCTGGCGGCATTGAGGCCCACCACCGTCACCTGTGCACCATGCGCGGCCAGCTTTTCCTGCGCGCGCTCCAGCGCCGCCACTGCGGTCAGGTCCCAGAGATGGGCATCACGCAGGTCGATCTGCACCTTCGGCGCCACGTGCTGGTAATCAAACGCCGCACCGAGCTGGCCGGCCGAGGCGAAGAACACCTGGCCGCGCACGCGGTAGACCTGGGTATCGGCAGTGACTTCGCGCTGCACATCCAGCATGCGGCCGACCTTGCGGGCGAAGAACAGCGCCGACAGCAGCACGCCGCTGAGCACGCCCTTGGCCAGGTCGTGGGTGGCCACGGTGACCACGACGGTCAGCAGCATCACGGCGGACGAGCTTCGCGGATGGGTGCGCAGGTCACGCAGCGAGCGCCAGCTGAAGGTGCCGATGCTGACCATGATCATCACCGCCACCAGCGCCGCCATCGGGATCTGCCGCACCAGGTCGCTGCCGTACACCACCAGCACCAGCAGCAGCGCGCCGGCCACCAGGCAGGACAGGCGGCCGCGGCCACCGGAGGTCACGTTGATGACCGACTGGCCGATCATCGCGCAGCCGGCCATGCCGCCGAGGAAGCCGGTGACCGTGTTGGCCACGCCCTGGCCGACGCACTCGCGGTTGCGCTCGCTGGGGGTCTCGGTGATGTCCTCGACGATCTGCAGGGTCATCATCGATTCGAGCAGGCCGACCACGGCCAGCGTGGCCGACACCGGCAGCAGGATGCGCAGCGTTTCCCAGGTGAGGGGCACGTCGGGAATGAGGAAATGCGGCAGGCTGTCGGGCAGCTGGCCCATGTCGCCGACGCTGCGCACATCGACGCCGAAGCCGATGACCACGGCAGTGAGCACGACGATGGCGACCAGCGGCGACGGCACCGCGCGGGTGATGCGCGGCAGCAGGTAGATGATGGCCAGCGCGGCGGCACACAGCACGTACACGGTGGGGCCGCGGCCGATCAGTTCCGGCATCTGCGCCAGGAAGATGAGGATGGCCAGCGCGTTTACGAAGCCGGTGATGACCGAGCGCGAGACGAAGCGCATCAGCGAGCCGAGCTTGAACACGCCGGCCAGCACCTGCAGCAGGCCGGCCAGGATGCTGGCGGCAAACAGGTACTGCAGGCCGTGGTCCTTGACCAGGTCGACCATCACCAGCGCCATTGCGCCGGTGGCGGCGGAAATCATGCCCGGGCGGCCGCCGGCGATGGCGGTGACCACGGCGATCGAGAACGCGGCGTACAGGCCGACCTTGGGGTCGACGCCCGCGATGAGCGAAAAGGCGATGGCCTCGGGAATCAGGGCCAGGGCGACGACCATGCCGGACAGCAGATCACCACGGATGTTGCCGAGCCATTGCTGGCGCAGGGGGTAGGACGTTTGCATGGGAAAACTCCGCGCGCACGGGCATGGGGCCACGTGGCGCTGCAGTGGAAAGACACGGGTTCCTGAGCCGGGCGGGCCGGCTGCCGAGGTGCGGCAAGGGTCAGGGTGGCGTGATCACTGCAGTCGGGAGCCGGTACGTGGGAGGCGCGCAGTCTACGGGAAGCGAGGAGCCTCCTCAATCTAAAACCAACTTTTGGATCCGTCTATGACTTGGATCTCATGTCAAACCACCCCAGCCTTCCGACATTCCACTTTCTAGTGGCGGCTATCCTTCAAGCTCCGCACAACCAACTTCTTCTTTCTTCGATAAGCCTTGTAGACAAGCTCATCAGGAAGATCCACGTCAGACACCGCGATATCGAGAAGCTCTTCTGCATCAGCCTCAAAATATGAATCATCAACAACAGAATCGGCCACGATAACCATTCCAACGCGAACAGCACCTTTCGCGACAAAATTAAAACCAGCGTCCTCACTCAAATAAAGAACGGCCTTCAATGCGTTCGGCGCATCATCGTAGAGTAAGTCGTCGACATGAAACATACAGAGGATCAACTCCTCCTTCTCCAAGACTCGCCCCACAAATGAGACAGAGCCGTAGGGCGTCCAGACAGTGCCAATTTTATGGCCATCTATAGCATCCCTTATCCGAATTTGAGCCGTACGAGAGAACTGCGAGAAACCTCCGACCGAGGAAATCAGAGCATTCTCCGAAGAATTCACTTCAGACTCCACAGCCTCAATGTCAGCGCGCGCTTGGTCAGACAACTTGAAATCGAGGCGACGCTCAGCTTCCGACAAAAATTCATTTAACGTATACATCCAAAAACCGGATGCACCGGCATTCATAATCTCGGCGCACAACTCAGGCAATGGCCCTGCCTTGATCTTCCCAACGTGCTCCCACCAATCCTCCTTCACATCGCGCGTTACAAATATTAGGGAAGACCCTTGGGTCAGCTCGACTTGGTCAAGCATCTGTCGCCACAAGTAGAAGTCTCCAAACTTCTTCTCATAACAAAGCCCTCCCGACATAAACGTCGGAAACTCTTTCGACTTATCAGCATCTTTATAGCCCGGCCCCATCCTTGCCAAGAACCTTGTCGAAGCGGTTCTCGACCATGCATCAACGGTCTTCTGATCGGCCGGGGCCTTTCCGACTCGCCCATTCAGTATCCCTCCCAATCGATCCCGAATGGGATCGTGCGAAAGCGGATCGAGTTGACCATCAAGTGCTCTACCAGCTACCAGGACGAGCTTCTTGAAGCTTTCATCCATGCTGTCAATCAGGGGCTGTGCTAGATCCTCCACACCTCGCTTGCCAAGCTGGAGGTCGACAATTTGCTTTCTCAGTCTCTGAAAGGATTCGCTCAACTTGTCGACGACTGACTTTGAATCATCTTGAACCGAGGAAATTACACCCAACCTGCGGCGCTGATACTCAAGCGCGACATGGTGTGGAATCCAAAGCCTCTTAGACAACAAGTCCAGTAGATTGAACAGCTGCCGCTGTGCATCTTGAGGAAGACGGTAGAGATCGAGGATGACATTCGTATCAAGAACAATGAGTGCCTCGCTCCAGAGGGCCTCGAGCTGGTCCTCCTGCGGCGAATAGTAGCCCGCAAACATGTCCTTCATCGAAGTCCCCATCAACTTATCCTAAGTCGCGCCAGCATAGCTCTAGCGGCCAACAACTATAAAGTCCTCCGAAAGCTGAGACGCACCCTTAGCCTCATCCCAGTGGAGATAAAATCCATGGTCGAACTACGGCGCTTTCACTGCTACGGCCCTGTCTAGCACTTGCCGGCTAGAATGCACAAATGGCCATGGCCCTGCCCTCTCCCCGCTTCTTCGACCCCACCACCGAACAGGGCGTGCTGCGCCTGTCCATCGCCTTCTCGCTGGCCGTTGCGCTGGCCGGCGTGGTGTTCGGCCTGCTGGCCAATTCCTCGCTGATCATCTTCGACGGCATCTACGGCCTGATCGACGTGGTGATGACCTGGCTGTCGCTGCTGGTGGCACGCCTGATCGCGCTGTCCACGCAGACCGATGCGCTGCAGTCGCGGCTCAACCAGCGTTTCACCATGGGCTTCTGGCACCTGGAACCGATCGTGCTGGGGGTGAGCGGCCTGCTGATGATCGGCGCGGCGCTGTACGCGCTGGTCAATGCCGTGGATGCGCTGATGTCGGGCGGGCGCCACATCGCGCTGGGCCCGGCCATCGTGTTCGGTGTGGTCTCGCTGCTGGCGGAAAGTGCGTTCGGTGCGTTCGTGTGGCGCGCCAACCGCCGCATCGGTTCGGATTTCATCGCCCTGGATGCGAAGAACTGGGTGATCGCCGCCAGCATGTCGGCCTGCTACGTGGTCGCGTTCGTGGGCGGCGTGCTGGTGCAGGGCACATCGCTGGCCTGGGTCGGGCCCTATATCGATCCGGCCATCCTGGCGGTGGTCTGCCTGTTCGTGATGGTGGCGCCGCTGGGCACGGTGCGCCGCGCGCTGGCCGGGATCCTGCTGGTGACCCCGCCGGAACTGCAGGCGCACGTGGATGCCGTGGCGCGCGACATCGTGGCCCGGCATGGCTTTGTCGAACACCGCAGCTACGTGGCCCAGGTCGGCCGTGGCGAGCAGATCGAGCTGTTCTTCGTGGTCCGCGAGGACGACCCGCCGCGGCCGCTGGTGGAGTGGGACCAGCTGCGCGATGAGATCGGTGATGCGCTGGGCGAGGCCTCGCCGGACCGCTGGCTGACGATCATGTTCACCACCGACCGCGAGTGGACGATCTAAGTCGATAGGACGATGCATCAAATATTCAGGACGAACTATCACCCATCGTCCTACAGGACCGGGCAAAGTAGACCCATCGAAACACCCACCCACTGACCAGGAGCATCCCATGTCCATCGAAAAGGTTCTGTACACCGCCCAGGCCACCTCCACCGGCGGCCGTGAAGGCCGTTCGGTCTCCTCCGACAACGTGCTGGACATCCAGCTGTCGACCCCGCGCGAGCTGGGCGGCGCCGGCGGCCCGGGCACCAACCCGGAACAGCTGTTCGCTGCCGGCTACTCGGCCTGCTTCCTCGGCGCGCTGAAGTTCGTCGCCGGCCAGGCCAAGGTCGCGCTGCCGGCCGACACCACCGTCACCGGCAAGGTCGGCATCGGCCAGATCCCGACCGGTTTCGGCATCGAAGCCGAGCTGACCATCAACGCCCCGGGCGTGCCGCGCGAGCAGCTGGAAGAGCTGGTGCAGAAGGCGCACATCGTCTGCCCGTACTCCAACGCCACCCGCGGCAACATCGACGTGACGCTGA
>DOKO01000391.1:4154-4283 GCA_003510825.1 Stenotrophomonas sp. | reverse complement strand
GGAAAGGGATCCGACCCCGTCCTCAACCCCATCGCCACGGAATTTGGGTACCGTAGGCGCATGAGTACCTACCACCTGCAGTCTGTGTTCCGTCCGCAGTCGGTCGCGGTGATCGGCGGCAGCCCGCGT
>DOKO01000391.1:563-3936 GCA_003510825.1 Stenotrophomonas sp. | reverse complement strand
GTGATCGGCGGCAGCCCGCGTGAGCGCTCCGCCGGCCGTGCGGTGATGCGCAACCTGCGTGGCACTGGTTTTCCCGGCAAGGTGGCGTGGATCAACCCGCGCCACGCCGAGATCGATGGCATCCGCACGGTCAAGCGACTGAAGGATCTCGACTGGGTGCCCGACCTGGTGGTCATCACCGCCCCCGCAGCGATCGTGCCGCAGGTGGTGCGTACCGCCGCCGAGCGCGGCGTGCAGGCGGCGATCATCCTCACCGCGCACCTCGGCGAAGGCCCGGGATCGCTGTCCGAACAGGTGGAAACGGTGGCGCGCAAGCACGGCCTGCGCATCCTTGGCCCGCACTGCCTGGGCGTCATCGCGCCGCATGCGCGGCTCAACGCCAGCATCGCCGCACACTTCCCGCAGGCCGGTGACCTCGCGCTGATCTCTGAATCCTCGGCCATTGCCGCCGCGCTGGTGGAGTGGGGCGTGGCACGTTCGGTGGGTTTTTCTGCGGTGGTTTCGCTGGGCGACACCATGGACGTCGACTTCGGCGACCTGCTCGATTACTTCGCCACCGACTACCGCACCCGCGCCATCCTGCTCTACGTCGAACACATCAAGGATGCGCGCAAGTTCATGTCGGCCGCGCGTGCCGCCGCGCGCGCCAAGCCCGTGGTGGTGGTCAAATCCGGTCGCGCCGAGCGCGTGCAGCCCGGCAGCGCCGACACCCACGTGCAGGCGCTGGCCCGCGCCGATGATGTCTACGGCGCTGCTTTCAACCGCGCCGGCCTGCTGCGCGTGAATGCACTGGACGAGCTGTTCACCGCAGCGGAGACCCTCGGTCGGCTCGGTACCTTCCCCGGCCGCCGCCTGGCCGTGCTCAGCAACGGTGGTGGCGTCGGCCGCCTGGCGGTGGACCAGTTGGTCGCGCTGCGTGGCACTTTGGCGCAGCTGTCCGACAGCACGGTGGAAACGCTGGACAAGGTGCTGCCGCAGGGCTGGTCGCGCAGCAACCCGGTCGACATCGTGGTCGACGCCGATGGTGATCGCTATGCGGCTGCCATCGAGGCGCTGCTGGCCGACAACGAGAATGATGCGGTGATGGTGGTCAACGTGCCCACCGCGTTCACTTCTTCGGCCGATGCCGCGCAGGCGCTGACCCGCACGCTCGGCCTGCGCCCGCGCCACCACCGCGACAAGCCGGTGTTCGCGGTGTGGCTGGGCAATGATGACCAGGCCACCGCCACGCTCAATGCCGCGCGCGTGCCGACCTATCCGACCGAGGCCGAAGCCGTGCGCGGCTTCCAGCATCTGGTGCGCTACCGCGAAGCGCAGAACGCGCTGATGGAAACGCCGCCCAGCCTGCCGCAGGATTTCAGTGTGGATACCGCGCGTGCGCGCGCGCTGGTCGACGCCGCACTGGCCAATGGCCAGCAGTGGCTGGACCCGCTGGCCACCCACGATCTGCTCAAGGCCTACGGCATTCCGTCGGCGCCGGTGATGCATGCGCGCGACGCGCACGAAGCGATGGACCTGGCACAGCCGCTGCTGGAGCGCGGTGCCACGGTCGCGTTGAAGATCCTGTCGCCGGACATCCCGCACAAATCCGAAGTGGATGGTGTGCGCCTGAACCTGGCGACGCTGCCGGCGGTGCAGAGCGCGGCCAACGCCATCCTCGAGCGCGCCCGCCAGCTGCGTCCGGATGCACGCATCGACGGCCTGCTGGTGCAGCCGACCATCATCCGCCCGAAGGCGCGCGAGATCATCGTCGGCATCGCCGATGACGCCACGTTCGGCCCGGTCATCGTGGTCGGCCGCGGCGGCACCGCGGTGGAAGTGATCAATGACAAGGCGCTGGCGCTGCCACCGCTGGACCTGCGCCTGGCCCACGAACTGATCGGCCAGACCCGTGCCTCGCGCATCCTCAAGGCCTATGGCGATGTGCCGGCCGCCGATGAGCGCGCGCTGGCGCTGGCGCTGGTGAAGCTGGCGCAGCTGGCGGCCGACATTCCCGAAGTGCGCACGCTGGACATCAACCCGCTGCTGGTGGACGGCAAGGGCATCCTCGCCCTCGACGCACGCGTGGCTATCGCGCCGTCGCGCATCCTGCACAAGGGCCGTGGCCATCCGCGTTTCTCGGTGTTCCCGTACCCGAAGGAGTGGGAACGCACCCTCGAGCTGTCCGATGGTGGCCGCGCCTTCGTGCGCCCGGTGCGGCCGGAGGACGATGCGCTGTTCCGCGCGTTCTTCGCCCGTGTCAGCGATGAAGACCTGCGCCTGCGCTTCTTCCAGTCGGTGAAGCACTTCAGCCACGAGTTCATCGCGCGGCTGACCCAGCTCGACTACGCGCGCTCGATCGCGCTGGTGGCGATCGACCCGCGCAACGGCGACATGCTCGGCGCGGTGCGCCTGCATGCCGACGCCGACTACAACCGCGGCGAGTACGGCATCCTGATCCGCTCGGACCTGAAGGGCCACGGCATCGGCTGGCGGCTGATGGCGATCATGATCGAGTATGCCAAGTGGCTGGGGCTGGACGTGGTGGAAGGCCAGGTGCTGCGCGAGAACAGCACCATGCTGGCGATGTGCCAGAGCCTGGGCTTCAAGACCAAGCTGGACCCGGACGACCCGACCGTGATGATGGTGACCCTGCCGGTGCAGCAGGTCGAAGTGCCCTCACCCCCGCCGGTGGCGTGACCGTCACCACCCCGGTAGCGCCGGGCCATGCCCGGCGGAACGTCGGATTCAGCGCAACGGTTCCACCACCACCGCCGTGCCATAGCAGAGCACCTCGGTCAGCCCGGTCATCACGTCGGTGGCGTCATAGCGCATGCCGATGATGGCGTTGGCACCCAGCTGCCGCGCGTGCTTGACCATGTCGCGGTAGGTTTCCTCGCGGGCCTGCTCGCACAGCTCGGTGTAGATGGTGATGTTGCCGCCGAAGATCGTCTGGATGCCGCCGAGGAAGTTGCCGACGATCGAGCGCGAGCGCACGGTGATGCCGCGCACCACGCCCAGGTTGCGGGCCACGCGGTAGCCGGGCAGCTCGAAGGCGGTGGTGACCAGTGAATCCTCGAAGCGCAGGGCCGGAGGGGAGGGGATGCCGCTGTTGTAGGGGTCTGCCATGGCTCGACTCTACAACGCAATCGCCCGTTACGGCATGGCCGGACCCACCCCGCCGCGCGACAATACCCCCATGACCGATCGCATCCCCCTGCTGCTGCTCCCCGGCCTGCTCAACGACGCCGAGCTGTGGCGCGCGCAGCTGGCCGACCTGGCCGATATCGCCGATTGCACCGTGGGCGACCAGACTCGTGGCGAGACCCTGCAGGCAGTGGCCGAGGACGTGCTGGCGCAGGCGCCCGAGCGCTTCGCCCTGGCCGGTTTCTCG
>DOKO01000391.1:0-359 GCA_003510825.1 Stenotrophomonas sp. | reverse complement strand
GCTGATGCGCAGCTACATCGATGCGTCGCGGCTGGACGACTACGTGCTGGTGCAGCGCGTGCGCGACATGACCGCACGCTTGGGCGCGGAAGTATTCATGCGGCAGAGCGGGCTGGAACGCCGCGATGGGCACGAGGTGCTGGTTGCGTACCGCGATCCGCTGCTGATCGTCTGCGGTGCGAACGACCGCATCACGCCGCTGGCGGTGAGCGAGGAAATGCACGCACTGGTGCCGCATTCGCAGCTGGTGGTGGTGCCCGATTGCGGGCACCTGGCCCCGATGGAAAAGCCGGACGACGTGAGCGCGGCGATGCGCGGCTGGCTGTTGCAGGCCTGATGGATCCGCCGGGCATGGCCCG